>WJLK01000043.1 GCA_014728565.1 Candidatus Pacearchaeota archaeon | reverse complement strand
TTATCAAAACAAGAATTAAATTGCTTAAATAGTCATGGCATATGTTTTTGCACCCGCAAAAACATTCTTTTCTACTAACCAAGCCTTTCAAATTTATGTTATTCATAACATGAATTATGTTATATGTAACAGAATTACTTCATCCATACATCTACTAACTGATATTTAAGTCTATATTTTTTAAAGATTTGTTTTAATTTTAACAAATCTTCTGCTCTGATTATAAGGGTGTTTGGACTGATTTTTTTGCTTTCAATTTTTTCTATAAATCCTTTTTGTATATATTTTTTATTAGATTTTTTGGTTGTATAACCATAAAGCTCCCTTATCAGGGACATTTTTCTTTTTTGTGAGAGTTTTTTTAGGTCATACATAATCAATATTCTGTGCTCTAATTTTTCTGGAGTTTTTTGAAATTTTCCATAAATAATCTTTCCATATGCTAAAATTTCTTCTTTTAAATCCTTCCATTTTTCTTTCTCAATATCTCCTATAACAACTTTTATTGGAAGATTTATCCCTCTTAAAAACCAAGTTTTTTCAGATCTTCCCTCAAATTTATTAATCTCCTTTCTAATAATCTCTTTAATTTTTTCCTCTTCTCCAGAATCTTTTAGGTCAATAAATAAATCAACATCACTTTTTTGACTAAAATCACCTCTTGCAACACTACCAAAAAGGATAATCCTTCTTATAGAGTCGAGTATAGGTTTATTTTCTACTAGTTGAGAGACAAAGTCATAAGCATAAGAAAACAATTCATTTTGTTTCATTTTTTTCCTCTAATTCACCTTTGATTATTTTAGTAATTTTATTAAGATTAACAATTGCTTCCTTTACTTTTTCTTCTTCTTTTTCTTTTCCATAACATAGTAAATTCCTTAATTCTTCCTGATTTACCATCAGCATGATCAATTCCTTCTTTTTAGGAAAATCAAAATCCAGATATCTTTCTGCTCTTTTTTCAGAAACAAAATAATTATGATTCACTCGGAAGCCTGAGGGAATTATATTCTTCTTATGTAAAAAGTATTCTAAGATATTTGTAGATGCTTCAGAAGCATCAAAAGCTACAATCTTCTGCCTCTCTACTAGTAAATTTGCCCTTATTTTTTCATTAATGTCTGCCATAAACTGTTCAAAATTCCTTTTGTGCTCTTCTGCTGATGTCATGTTTTAGGTAATACTCTCTGATTTTTAAATTTTTATGTTATAAATAACATAATACAGGTTATACATAACACATTTGATTAGATTGCTATGGTTTTGTTTTTTCCTTACCATCAAGGTAGGTAATCATAATAGGCCTTTTATGTTCATCTTCTGCTAGATAACAATACAATATCTGGCCTTTTTCTAAACAACATCCCACTACAACCAGTTTGTTTATAGAAATACTAAAGGTAGCTCTTTTTTGTGTAATTCTGCTTTTCCACCCTGTGTTTTGAAATTTGATTTTGAATTAATTTACCTCCTTAAGATTATCAATTGTGGTAACCAATAATAATAACCATAAATATATAAAGTTTTCGGTACTTAATCATGAGTATCATGCGTGCTTCAAAAAAAGAAAAAATAATACACAGCAGAATTTTAGAATTTTTGAAAAAAAATTCTAAAGGTCTCACTATGTCTGAACTTGTTAAAGGAACAAGTTTTTCTAGAAAGGCTATTGAAAAGCATCTGCAAATTTTAATTTTAGAAAATGAGATTTATATGAAACAGTTTGGGGTTACAAAAGTTTATTTTCCAAATCATAGGATTCATCATTTTGATTTTGAAAGACTAAATTACAATAACAAAACTTTCTGGTTTGATGTTTTGGAGAGTGAATTTGGAATTTACTTATTAATCCAGAAAAAGAAAAAAGTTGATAAGGAGTGGGTTCATGAACACTCCATAACTATACCTCTAGAACAAAGTGAAAATTTTTTAAAAGTCTTAGAAAAAATTTTGAATTCCCAGAGAATCAAGAAATTATTTGATAAAATAAAGAATAAGAAATGATAACAGGATTGGTGATAAGTTTTATTAATACTTGTCTATTCCTATAAAATGCTAAAAATAACTAATTTAAAAAAATACTTTGGAGGAGTAAAGGCAGTTGATGGGTGTGGTTTTGAAATTCCTGAAAATAAAATAACTGCTCTTATAGGTCCAAATGGAAGTGGAAAAACAACAATATTTAATCTTATAAGTGGGATATTAAAAGCTGATTCTGGAAGAATTCTGCTGGATAGAGAGGAGATAACAAATATGCCTGTTTACAAAATATCTAATCTGGGAATCTCAAGGCTCTTCCAGCAGTCAAGATTATTTGATAATCTTACTGTAAGAGAAAATTTATTGCTTGCATTGAATAATAAAGATATGGAGTTCTGGAATAATTTAATTAGTTATAAATTTCAGAAAGAGGATAGAAAAACTGTTAAAGATATCTCTGAAATAATTGGAGTTCATTTTCAGAACAAACTTGCAAGAGACCTTAGTTTTGGACAAAAAAGACTTTCAGAAATTGCAAGAGCTGTTATTAATCCTCATAAAATCCTTATGTTAGATGAACCTGTTGCAGGTGTTAATCCTAAATTAAGAAAAGATATTGCTGATTTATTACTGAAACTAAAAAAACAAGGTGAGACTATTCTTCTTATTGAGCATGATATGCAGTTTACACTGAAAATAGCAGATAAAGTTATTGTTATGGATGAAGGGAAAGTTATTGCAGAGGGAACTACAAAACAGATTAAAAACAATAAGAAAGTTCTAGAAGCTTATTTAGGTGAGTGATTTCATGAATTATGGAATAGTTTGTAATTCCATAATCCTTATTTAGAAAAAATGTGCCAAAAACCAATACACTCCTTCAACCCGAAAGTTGAAATTGTGCATTGTAGTGTTTTTGGCGATGAATCTTAAAAACAAGCATACTCCTTCAATCCGAAGATTAAAATCATACCCTATATTGTTTTTAATACTCAATAATCACAATTATAATGAGTATTTAAATCTTTCGGTTTGTTACTACTTCTTAATAAAAACATTAAATACGAGATTGTTAGGGATGGAAAGTTTGTTAGAATCTAACCCCTCTTTATAATATCCAACACTCGCCTGTATATTAAGTCAAAATTCAGTCTGGCAAAATCCAGAACATCTCCTGCCTCTTTTTTTGATGCCATATAACCATAATAATTTATATTTCTCCTCATTTTTCTCAGGTGGTCGAGAAACATCAGGGGTCTTTTTGTGTTTATATCTAGATTAATCAGCTCCCTTATAGGAATAACATGGTCTTCTGACTGAATTCCTTTATTAGTCAGAAGTGCTTCTCCAAGCATTCTAAAAGATTCATAAATATTTCTTATTACAGTATTTGCAGATTTTTCTGTCAGAGGAAGAGTTAAGGTAAAATCAAGGTCTGATTTTGCTGACTCTGATAAACTCAGTGCTTTGTTTTTATCAGGTTTTTTGTATCTTATCATGGATGCACCTCCAGAAAACCATCTAAAATTATTCCATTGGAAATATTTGCAAATAAATTTAGGTTTATTTTATTTCTTGAAAAAACATGGAGATTAATTGGGATATTTTTTCTGTAACCAAACTGGTTAAATTTTCCAAATTCAATTATCCTTAAATCCTGATTATCCAGAGTTTCAACAGCTATGTCTATATCACTATTTTCATTATCATCACCCCATCTATAACTCCCAAATAATATAATTGCCTTTGTACCTGGAATTTTCCTATAGATATCCTGGATAATCTTAGATAAGAATATTAACTCGAGGTTATAGGTTATTTTTAGAGTTTTATTATAAAAATGGTCATTATTACAGGAGATTCTCCAGGCCTTACCAACCTCCTCTTTTTTTAAAAAACCTTCATCAACTAACTTCAATACAAGAGTTTTTGCAGTTGTCTTGGCTATTCCTAGCTCTTCTGATAAGTCATTTAATCCTATCTTCCTGTCTGGGTAAGAAAAGAACAAAAATAATACAGTTCTATAAGATTCTTTAAGCTCAGCTGTCTTTACATTAGACAGTTTATTTTTGTTTTTCTTATTTTTAGTTTTCATATCTATGGTAACATTCAGAACTATATAAACTTTTTCATTACCATATGGTAACCTAAAGAACCATGGCTTTTGGTTAATTTTTAGCCATCTTCCACATAACTTCAAAATACTTTCTAAAACTATCAGAAACATGCTGATTCTTTATCATAATTGCTATTGGATTTTCTTTAACTAAAATAAAAATTAAGATTTTATCTGCATAAATCTCAGTAGAAGTTGGCATTTCAAAATCTTTTGGCAGAAATCTGAATTTTGTATGAGGAAGTTTTTTCCTTTTTTCATATAAGGATTTATATTTTTCATTTATTAAATGCCTGTGTAAAATTCCTTTTTTAGCTCTCTCTTTTTGTTTTTTTGTAAAATAAATTTCCCATGATTCTGGTTGCTCTGTTAAGCCCATTGAAAGCCACTCCTCTCCTTTTTTTAAACTAGTTATTATGTCTTGATTTGCTGTTTTCAATCCTTCAAAACCAGTAAAAATCTTTGCTTCTGCTTGTTTTGCTGATTTTTCTCTTAAAATCAAATCTGGAATGATTTTTTTTATATTGTTTTTTTCCTCCTGAATTTCATGAGATTTTTCATCCAGATAATCAAGGATTCTGTTTGGAGAGCTTGCTTCAAAATACCTGACATTATTCTTAATAACAAAACTCACCAGTCCTTTTTTACAAAGCCTGTCCAGGACTTCATAAGCCTTGCTTCCAGAAATTCCTGATTTTTTAATAATATTTGTAATTGATGAACTTCCAATCTCTAATAATCCAAGATAAATCTTTATTTCTCCGTCTGTTAATCCGATTTGTTTCAAGGTTGTTTTTATCATAACGCATATAAGGGGGGAAATTATTTATAAATTTTTCTAAAAGTAAAAATTTATGAAAAACAAACTCATCATAATTATTACAGTACTTGGATTAACTCTGCTATTGATAACCTTAGCTTTATTTAAAATAACTCTGACAGGTTATTTTGTTTATGATGGTAGAGATGAAAATGAAAATAATGAATATGTAATTGGGTTTATAGGTCCTCTGACTAGTTATGGTGCTGCATGGGGTTTAGAGCAGCAAAATACAATAGAGATGACTCTTGATGAAATTAACAATAATGAAGGTGTTAATGACAAGAAATTGAGGGTAATTTATGAAGATGGAAGATGTAATGGAAAAGAAGCAGCAAGTGCTGCTCAAAAACTAATAAATATTGATAAGGTAAAAATTTTGATTCCTGTTTGTTCTGCTGAAACTCTAGTTGTTGCCCCAATAGCTGAGAAAAATAAAATCTTAACATTATCTGTCTGGTCTACAAATCCTGCTATTTCTAATGCTGGAGATTATGTCTTCAGGCAGTCTTATTCTGATGAAGATATTTTCAAACTAATGGCTGAAACACTGAATAAGTATGATAATATGGGAATTATAACTGAGCAAAACGATTATGCAATTGGAATCTTAAATGGTTTTAGAAAATATTATAAGGGAAAGATTATAGAAGAAGAATTTGCTGAAAATTCAAAAGATTTCAGAACACAGATAACAAAAATTTTATCTGAAAATCCACAAGCTATTTTAATTAATCCCAATTCTCCTGCAACAGGTCTTGAGATATTGCAGCAAATAAAAGAACTTGGATATAAAGGTGATTTGTTTGCAAATTATTTTGGGGGAACCAGTGAGGTTATAAATTCCAAATATGCTCAGGGAATGATTTATTTTGCTGATCCTACTCCAAAAGGGAGTATAAAGGAAAAATTGATTTCTGAATATATAAAAAGATATAATGAAAAGCCTGATTTTGAGTTTGCAGTTGCTGCGCAATATGATGCTATGTTTATTTTAAAACAGGCAATAGAAGCATGTGGAAGTGACAGAGATACTGATTGTTTAAGAGATTATCTCTATAATCTGGAAAGTTTCACAGGTGCCCTTGGCACCTATAGATTTGATGAAAACGGAGATATTGTTGGTTTAAAACCTAGTGTTAAGATGATAAAAGATGGGGAGGTTGTTGAGATTTAGGGTTTCGCATGATCCCAAACATGCTTGAAATAATCCCAATACATTTCAGCAAGTTTTTTATTTTTCACTTTTATTGATATGGGCTTATTGTCTTCAGTTAAGTGAGTTATTACATTATTCTTATATATTGTTATTCCAGCAGGTGTTATCTCCTTTGTATATCTAACTTCCTGGTAGGATTTTAAAAATTTCTTACCATAAATTTTTTCAAATACAAGTCTCATTTTTTCAGGAGCTAAAAGATAAAGTTTAATTCCTTTTCTTTTTAGTTCTTTATTATGATGTGTAAAAACAAGTTGTATTTCTTTTGGCTCTGTTAAAGCCTGTTCTATAACAAAAGCATGATAAGAGTCACCTTTTTTTAATTCCTCAAGTATCTGTCTAAAAATCATTCGAAATCCTCTGATTCCCTCGTAAACTTCAGCACTGGTTTTTTCTTTAAGTTCTCCCTGAAATTCTTTTAAATAAGGAATTATCTTTTCTATTTTTTTCTTATTTTCTTTTAATTCTTTTTCTTTTTCTTCTAGAATCTTTGGAATTGTCTCTGGATTAAGTGCTCTAAAATGCTTTCTACTTCCTTTTAAAATATAACTAACAAATCCCTTTTCTATTAATGAGTTAAGGCAGTAATAAACAGTAGAGCTCTGGAGTTGTGCATGCCTTGCTATAGGGCTGTTTGTGCTCTCTCCTAATTTAAGTAGAGTTAAGTATACCTCTATCTCACCATCTGTCATACCTATTGATTTTAGTTCCTGTTTCATTTTTCTTTTGGTTAAGTCTTGGTTTTGCTTAAAGATTTTTCAAATCTTTATATTCAACAGTTACTACTGAATGATATTTTATAAAGGTTTTGTTTTTCAGAAAGCTGAAAATGGAAAACAAAAATATCAAAATATTCGCAGTATCAGCAATTCTAGCTTTGCTAATAATAAGTCTGTTACTTATTAATCTTACTGGTTATACTGTTAAAGACGAAACTATTGAAATAGGAGGATTGTTTCATCTGACAGGTCCTGGAAGTTTCTGGGGTGGTGGAGAATATAACGGAGCAATGTTAGCAATTGAGAAAATAAACCAAGAAGGGATTAAAGGTAGGAAAATTAACTTTATAGTAGAGGATTCTGCTACTGATTTTCCTGAAACAGTAAGTGCAATTAATAAGCTTGTTAATATAGATAAAGTTGATATAATAATAGGTCCAACATGGTTTGCACAGGTTGCAAGTCCTCTTGCAAAACAAAATAAAGTTTTAATGATTTCTCCATCAGCAGGTTCTGTCCCTCAACCAAATTCATATTTTTTTGATGTATGGCCAACAGAGAGACAGGAAATTATTCCTACAGTGGATCATATGAAAAAAAATAAAATAAAAGATATTGTTGTTATTTATAGTTTAAATGAATGGTCTCAGTCTATGAGGGATAATTTTGTAGATGAAGCTCAGATTAAAGGTTTAGATATAATTAAAGAATTCCCAACAAATCCTGATGAAAAAGATTTCAGGACAATTATAACTGAAATTAAAAATCTAAATCCAGATGCAGTCTATGCTCCTTTTGCATTTTTTCCTAGCCAGGGAGCTTTTAGTAAACAGTTTAAAGAGCTTAATTTAGATATTGATTTATATTCAAGTTCAGGAACTGAAAATCCTGCTCTATTAGAGGCTTATCCTGAAATTGAAAATACTATTTATCCTTATCCTGAAAAATCAGAAAAAGAACAGGAATTTAAGGAAAAATATGAAGAAAGATTCAATACCCCTATGAGCCCTCCTGCTGCTTATGCTTATGACTGTGTTTATTTAATAGCCAAGGCTTTAGAATCAGGTGCTGATAGTCCTGAAGAAATTTCAGATTATTTAAGAGAAGTAACTTATAACGGAGTTTCAAACACAATAAGTTTTGATGAAAATGGAAGAGTTACTCAGAAAAAGCATGTTATGAAGATTGTTAGGGATGGAAAGTTTGTTAAACTTTAGCTATCTTCCAAAAAAAATCAAACTGTTTCTTAAAACTCCTTGCAACTTCTTCACTTTCTATTGTAATAAAAACAGGTTCTTCTGAAAATATTCCTATAACTGTTAAATCACCTATAACATTTATTGAAACAGGGGAGATATAAGAAATATACTTTACTTCTGCATTTTTTTCTATAGGAACATCATCCTTACGAGATTCTTCAGAATGTAATTTCTTAACCTTATATCCTATTCTTTCCCTTTTAGGTTGATGATTTAGAACAAAGAAATCCCATACCCTTTTATCATAATATTGAGGTGATGCTATTCCAAAGACATACATTGTTTCATTTTTCTTAAATTCTAACTCTTTTGAAAATGCAGTCTTCATACCTTTTAATCCAGTGAATATCTCAATAGCCAATCTACTTTTTTTAGAACCAACTTTTTCTAATAATTTCGGTAATATTTTATTGTAACTAATCTCCTGATCATTTATAACAGATTTTTTTTCTTCTAAATAATCAATTACTCTTTTGGGATTAGCAGGAGAAAAATAGAACACTCCTGATTTTTTTAACTCTGAAACAAGACCTTTCTTTTTCAAAGAATCAAGAATTTCATATATTTTTCCTGAGTTTAAGTTAGATTTTTTTAATATTTCACCAGTTTTAGTTTCACCTAACTCTAAAAGGGCCATATATACTTTTATCTCATTTCTTGTAAGTCCAATTTCTTCTAATACACTTTCTATCATGGATGTCTTAGGATTCTCGGCTTTATAAATATTACTCTACACTAAGTGGGGGATTATTCATAAATACGCTTTATTGAAACTATCTATATAATGGAATTAAATAAAGGCAGAAATAAATGGAAAATCAGTATAACCTCATTAGTGGTAATTATAGTAGCAATACTGGTAATAGCTATTGTTAATTTTACTGGATTTGCAATATTAAATAATAAAGATCAAGAAGTAAGAATTGGAGCAACATTTCCATTGACAGGAGGTCTTGCTGCATATGGAAAGGGTTATAAAAACGGTGCTGTTTTAGCTCAGAAAAAAATTAATAATAATGGAGGAATTAATGGAAAGAATTTAAACATAATATTTCAAGACAACAAAGGAGATGCAAAAACTGTTGTTAGTGATGTTAAGTATTTAATTGAAGTAGAAGATGTTCCTATTGTTCTTAATTCAATGGAATATCTAACTTTAGTATCAAAATCTATTACTGAAAAAAATAAAGTAATAATGCTTACATTTACGACATATTTACTTTCAGAAAAAGACAATCCAAAATACTTATATAAAGATTCATGGAATTTTAGGAATGTTGGAGAAGATTTTGGTAAGGCTGCAAATGAAATTAATGCTGAAAAGTTAGCAGTAATAAGATTAAAAGATTCCTCATATGAAGATCTTAAATTAAGTTTTTTTAATGAATTTGATGGTAAGATAGTTATTGATGAAACTTATAATTTTGGAGAAAAAGATTTTAAGAGTATTCTAACAAAAATCAAAAATAGAGATGTTGATACAATTTTGATTTATTCTTATCCAGTTGAAGTAAGTTTAATTTTAAAGCAGATGGCTGAATTAGATATGGATAATTATAATTTAATTACAACAGAAGGAGCTGAAACCTTTGTAATGCAAGGGAATCTTGAATTACTTCAGTCAACAAATGCAATTTCATATCATGGTGCAGAGCTACAAGGACCAGAATGGTTTGTTCAAGAATACAAAGAAAGATTTGGTAGCAATCCTAGACCTGATAGTTATTATACATACGACTCAGTAATAATGTTTAGCAAGGCAATGGAAATTTGCGGAGAAGATGTTGAATGTATAAAGAAGGAAATTTCTGATGAGTTTGATGAATACCATAATAAAGATAGGGATTTACCGATAGTTCAGTATGATAATGGATGGAAAGAGTTTAAGCTTTAGCTATTTTTTATAAACCTTCAGGCAGATAACTCATCTTCCTGTAATCAAGAGTTGACCAGTATTTTATCTTCTTTATTAATTTAAATCTTTCTTTAAGTTCTTTTATGAAATTAAGTAGTTCTAACTTACTCTGAAATTCTGTCTCAATCTCAATATCAGCTCCTGGAAAAACATAATCAGTATAAATACAGTTTTTATGATTTTTTGAATAGCTTTCAATCTCATTCAAGCTTCTGCCTTTTTCTGTATAAACCTCTAAGAAAAAGTTTTCATAACCTAGTTTTTCAATATTAATTTTAGCTCGATATCCTAAAATTATCCTGCTTTTTTCTAGCTCTCTTATTCTATGGATAATAGTAGTTTGCGGAATTTTAAGTTTTTTATGAAGTTCCATAGAACTTATTCTTGCATTTTTTGATAATTCTTTTAAAATTTTTATATCTGTAGTTTTTAATTCCAGTATTTTCTCTTCTTTTAAGGAAATTTCCTCCTTGCTTGTTTCAAATATTTTTCTTTGATAGTGATTTAATATTGTAAATATTGACAAAACCTCTTTGTTAATATGATTTCCAAAATTATTTTTTAGGTTTTTTAATTTTTCATTTAACTTAAAAACAGATTTTTCCCAGCTAATAATTCCAAGCTGATACTCGCCATCAATTGTAAAAATATAAGATGCTCTAAATTTCTTATCTAGATAATTAATTAATCTTTCCTCAATATTTTTATTAATATTAATCAGATCAAAATAAATTCTAACAGTCATGTAACCTAGTTTGTGAGTGTTAATCAGAGCATAATAACCATTAATAATTCCTTTTTTCTCTAAATTCTTGATTCTATATCTGACTACATCTTTGTTTAACCTAGTGAGCTTAGCTATCTTTGTTACAAGTGTTCTTGCATTCCAGTCTAGAATTCCTAGTATCTGCTGGTCTTTTTTATCTAGTTTCATTGCATCTATTAGGATCAGATATCTCTAATTTCAAGTTTGGGAAAAGAGCCTTTCTCCTTTTTATAATTTTTTTACCTACATCTATAGGTCTGCTGTTTCTGTATGCTAATCTTCTACAAATCATAATTATTTTTAACATTATCAGTTAATACCTCAATATTTAAGTAAAAAGTTTCATTTTTCTCATTGTTTATTCTATTAACAATTATTTATAAATTTTTTGCTATATTGATTATTTTTTGATAAAAGAATTATTATATTTCTAAAAATATCGCGGGTTATGGCAAATAACTCTGTAGATAGAAAAAACAGAAGATATCTATTAGCATTGATAATCTTGGTTATTGCTTTAATAGCTATAAGCTTTTTTATTATTGGTTATCAGATTACAGGAAGAGCTGTTGATCATGAAGATGATAAACTAAGAGTTGGAGCAATTCTGACTCTGTCTGGGCAGGATGCTTATTTTGGAGATATTATTAAAAAATCCTTAGTACTGGCAAACAACAATGAATTAGAATTAATTATTGAGGATTTTTCAGGCATTTCTAGTAATGCTCCTTCTGCTGTAAATAAGCTTGTTAATTTAGATAAAATTGATATACTGTTAACTGAATTTTCAGAAGATACTATGGCAAGTATTGAAATAATTAACCAGAATAAGATTCCAACAATATGCATTAGTTGTGGAAGTGCAGGAATTACTAAGGAAAGTAATTATCTTTTTAGGACATGGCCAAGTGATGAAATTGAAGTTAAAGCTTTAGTTAATTATGCTGAGGATAAAGGTTATGAAAAAGTAGCAATCTTACAGACAATTTCAGTCTGGGAGGAATCTCTTGTTAAATCTTTTAAGGATAATTTTCCAGGAGAGGTTATTGTTTTAAAGGCAAACAGAGAGGATTCTGATTTTAAAACTCAGCTTATTAAAATAAAAAAATTCAAGCCTGATTTTATTTATCTGGCTTGTTATGAACAAAAATATCCTCTTATTTTTAAGCAGCTAAAAGAACTGGGAATTGATTCTTATGCTGAAATTGCAACAACCACTTGGATAAATGATCCCAATATTCTAAAAACCTGTGGAAAAAATTGTGAAAATGTAATTGTTCCTCAATATGCAAAGCCTTCTCAGGATTTTGTTAATTTATATAAGCAGGAATATGGAGAGGAACCAGGAGTAGGAGCTGATGTTGCTTATGATGCTATTCAGATTATTAAAATCTTAAAGAGCAGAAATAATAAGGATATTGTCAGGGAGTTGCTAGATATTGAGTATACTGGTGCTTCGGGTTTTATAGAGTTTGATTCCACAGGAGACAGAAAAAACAGGGATGTTGAGTTGTTCAGGATTAGAGATAGAGAGTTGAGAAGGTTTGGTTAACTATCTAAAATTCCTTTTGGAAGTTCATACATTGTCAATTGATCTAGAACTATAAATACATCAGTTATTCGGATTTCCTTTGAAAATACTGACCTAAACTCATTAATGAAATCTCTGATTTCATTTGAGTTTTTTACAATTATTCCAACATCATAATCCCAGGCTCCTCCAACATACTTATAGGAGAATATTAATCTAGGATGGTTTCTCAGATATTCAGTTATTTTTTCTTCTGTTTTTTTATCAAATTTATTAGTTTTAAACTGAATTCCATACCACTCATAACCAAACTTTTTCCAGTCAATAGTTATAGAATATCCATAGATATAACCTGCTTTTTCAAGATTTTTTATTCTATTAGTTATAGCATTAGGTGTAAGTTTTGTTTTTACAGCAATATCAACATAGCTTGTCCTAGAGTTCTGATTTAACAGAGTTATTATTTTCCAATCAATCTTATCTAATTTGATTTTTGGCTTTTTATCTGGCTGTTTTTTTGGAACATATCTTAAACCTATGATTTTCTGCTGATAGTGTTCTGCATCATAAATTTTTTGTGCAACATAGTTTATAACAAAGTCTCCTAATTTATCTAACATAGCTCTGAGAATCTTATCTAGGTCCTTATTCCTCGGAGCCATTAAATCAAAGACAATACTCCACTTACCTGCACTAACTCCCATCCAGGTTACATATGGATCTTTCTCTAGTATCTGAAGAATTTTAGTTTCAGTTTCTGCATTTAAATTTCTCATTTCTAAAAAAACACCGTAATGGTCCATATTCAGAAGTTCGTTGTTAAATATTGTATTAAAACCTTTAATTATTCTCTTTTTTAGAAGTCTGTTAATCCTATAGTTAGTGTTCTCTCTTCTTAATCTTATTTTCTTAGAGATACTACTAATCGGCTCTCGTGAATTCCCCAGCAGGATTTCTAGTATCTTTTTGTCATAAGCATCTAGTTTCATTATTTTATATAAAATAAATTTTAGTATATAAATATTGCGTTTTTGTAAAAAAATATATGGATTATTTTTATATAAGATAATAATATCTCGTTATAAATTAAGTTTATAAGAAGATAAAAATGAAGAGAATAAAAAATTCACTTGTCGGAGCAGGACTAGTTAGCCTAGCATTTGCAGGACTTTTAGCTCTAAATGAACTTGGAGTTTACACAGGATTTATTCCAGAGAATGAATCAATAATAAGGAATTATACATCAACAGGAGATGGAAGATCTTGTTCATCTAGAAAAGAATCTGAAAAACCAATTATTCTGGAAAATGTTTGTGAAATTCCAGACTTATGTGAGGGAAATATCGTAGGACAGGATAGAGATACTTACCTGGTTGATGTTAATGGTAATGAGATTCCAGATTATACTATTACTAAATTACTGGATTATCAGGTTTCTAAATAAAATGAGCTTAGATACTAATGTTATAAAAATGTGGGTAGTTTTGATAATATTAGTTATATCTCTGAGTTTTAATCTTGTGTTAACTGGAATGGTTATATTTCAAGATAAAGAGCCTATTAAAATTGGAGGTGCATTTGGCTTAACAGGTTATGCTGCTGAGTGGGGTGATGCAGATATGAATGGAGCAAAACTTGCAATAGAAGAAATTAATGAAAGAGAGGGGATACATGGAAGAAAAATAGAGTTAATCAATGAGGATATCCAGAGTGATGGTGTAAAAACAGTTAATGCAGTTAATAAGCTGATAAATTTTGATAGTGTTGATGTTATTCTTGGTCCTACCTGGTTAGATACTTATGGTGGTGCAGCACCTCTATCAGATGAACATGATATTTTAATGATCACTCCAAGTGCTTCTATTAATGCAATTAAAAGTAGTGAAAATTATAAAAATGTATTTTCAACCTGGTATCGGAGTGATGAAGAAGCAAAAGCACTAGCAGAACATCTCTCAAATACTAATCAAAAAAAAGTAGTCTTATTTTTTGGAAATGACCCTTTTTGGCAGGATATTGCAAATAAAATTAAAGATTCAGATGATCTTGATATAATAAAGAATGTAAAAGTCACTTCCAAAGAAACAGATTTTAGAACAGAACTTAGTAAGATAAAGAGACTAAAACCAGATGTAATAATTTTTGGTTTAAACGATGAATCAAGCCAGTTCCTATTTTTAAAACAGAGAAAAGAACTTTATCCTAAATCAATTCTATACTCAACAGAGTCTTTTGAAGAATTTACAAAAAAACAGGATTATCAGCAATTAATAAACAATGTCTTTTTTGTCTCTCCTGCTGATGTTGACCAGAACTTTGTTGAAAAATACAGAAATCGTTTTGGAAAAGACCCTGTTTTTTCAGCATCTAATAGTTATGATGCTGTTAAAATTCTGCTTGAGGCAATTCAGGAAACAGCAAGTACAGATACAGATGATTTAAGAGAATATATTATGAATAATGAGTTTGACACAGTCACATTTGGAAAAACAAGATTCGACAGAATTGGAGGAGTTACTGGAGGAAGTTTTGTTATTAAAAACAGCAAAAGAGAGATAATTGAATTTTTAGGAATATGAAACAGGGAAGATTCAGAGTAGTTAAGCCATAGAAAATATTATATACTTCATATTTTTTTATTAGAAGTGGAGCCCACAATAAAAGACATAATGAAAGAAATAAAACAACTTAGAATAGATGTTAATATAATAAAGAAGAATATGGCGGATATAGATTCAATATTAACAGATGAAGAAGAAAGTAGGCATGAAGAAAGTTTAAATGAATTAGAAAGAGGAGAAACCTTCTCTCTTGAAGATGTAGAAAGAGAGAGGGCTAAAAATGCTTGAATTAAAATTAAGCAAAAAATCAATGAGATTTCTATCAAAGTGTAATGAGGACCTGTATCAGAGATTAAATAAAAAATTAAATCACAGAATTCTGTATAC
>WJLK01000042.1 GCA_014728565.1 Candidatus Pacearchaeota archaeon | reverse complement strand
TGCCCCCGATCCTATATTTGCCATTTTTACATTTTACTACTGGCATATTTATTTATAATTACTTTTTTTATAATCTGGTTTAAACTGGCGAACCGAGTTTAATTTCTCTGGCCTTTTTAGTTCGTGATACATTCTCATAAGCATCATATCCAGAATATCCGGCGATCTGCCTATCTTTTCTTTCATTTCTTCCTTTGGAACAAGCTGCAGTTTTCCTTCTTTTTCAGGATCTTTCTGTTTTAGTTGTTCTAATTCTTCTATGATCGTCTGCCTTAGCTTTTCATCTCCTTCTATGCTTATTGCCATTTCTCTATTGTTTATCTTTTCTGCCAACATAAATCCGCATTGATCTTTTAGTGTCTTAAAGTTCTCTCTCTGGCTTCTGGCTGGTATTTTTAATGGCGTGCTGTTTGCTACAAATCCCTTAACTTTTAGGTTGTCCACTATTCCTCCGCCAAGTCCATCTTCATCTACAATTGCATAACTTCTTGGTATTCTGTTCTTTGTCAATAAGTCCCTAATCTTTGTTTCCACCTGATCAAGCGTGCTTCTGTCTATTATTACTGGCTTCTTTAACCTAAAGCCGTGCCAGAGACCAATAACTGTCTTATCTTTGCCAAAACGAGCTATATCAGCCGATAAATACCTTTCCGGATAAGGATCAAGATCTTCTCTTAGCGTGTTAGTGAATAAATCAACTATTGCATCATATTCTATTAAATTTCCAAGCTCGTCGTCGTATTCCCAGTTGCCAAATTGAAGTCTTTGCCTTGTTGCGTCGTCTTTTATTTGGCTTAGCTCTTCTCCGTATTTCTCTGCTGTATAAGGATTGTCGCCATATAAGCTTTGTATAAAAGCATATTCCTTTGGCAATCTTCCTTCTTTTGATGGCTTATATACCATTTGATAAAGCCAATTCTTTTTAGGGTTGCAGGTTATTAAAATCTTTGAAGGGATAATAAAGTCTTCACCATCTATATTAAAACTATTACACCTTCCAATCCTTGACTTCAGCACGTCAAAAGCCATAAAGTCTATTTCTCCTGCTTCTTCTAACCACCCCCCTGTATATTCCAAAGATCCAAATCTCTCATATAGCGGGTCTGCCGGTTTCTTTACTACATCTAAGAAGTCTATTCTTGATCCTGTTATTTTATTTTCAAGGTAGTTGTATTGTCCGTTGTAAATCCAGTCATCTATTGGTATGTTGTGATGCTTCCAAACCTTTTTAAATGTTACATAAACAGACTTCATCAATCTTGACAGCTCGTTTCTTCCTACAAACCACTTACTTCCCGGAAACATATAGCACATTACAGTCAGCCATTCACATCCAAGCCAGCTATTATGCGTAATTATAAAATCATCAGTAAAATAAAGTCCGTTTTTATCATCAATAGTTATACACTTACACTTCTCTCTTCCAATAAATGTTATTTTTTTAATAGTTCTACCCTTAAATCTGGACTGCCCACATCTTCTTTTTTTACGATTTAGCCGAAATAATAATCTTTTATTTATATGATTTATGGCTACATCATAAAAAGTTCCAACTTTATCACCATTTTTATAATCAAATTTTTTTATTCGTTTATTTATCCTTGCCTTTCCACCAATGCTCCTTACTAAATATTGAACATCTTTGGCTAATTGATAACTTTTGCTGTTAAAACAACATCTTCCATTTTTATAAACCGTTCCATCTGTGTCCATTAAACCCTGTAATAGCCCTAATCTTGTTTCATAATCACTATTTTTAAAAACCAAAGGAATAAACTTATCTTCTGATTTTTTACCCATTAAACCTAAGCTTCTTAGGGTTTCAATTAGAGGATTTATTGGGTATCCTTTATCATTTCGTATATTGGCAGTTATTGTATGTCCAAAATCTTTTTTCTTGTTTATTCTATATCTTAACCCAAGCTCATCTTTTATGTTGTTGATAATTTCTTTATCAGCCGTTGTAATAACAATGTTATTTTTTGTCAATCCCCCATCGCCAAGCAATACTCCAATTAAATAAGGTGATATATTGCTATATTTTTTACCAAATAATATCTTTTCAGGTAAAGGAATTGAATATTTTTTTGGAAATTCTTTTAAAAGTTCTTGGGTTTGCTTTATTCTCTTTCTGCTTTTTCCCCTTCTTGTTGCCCAACAACTCCATAAATGCTCTTTTGTAGCTTTTGTTTTTGCCCCATCTTCAAATTCTATTTCATAAATATCTTGTATTCCTTGTGGATGAACTGCTATTACCCTTTTTTCGCCATTTTCTGGAGTAATAAGGTAATCTCCAACTTTTATATCACCCATTCTTTTAAATCCATTTTTTGTAAGAACCTTAGCGTTAAGGGGTTGGGCTTTTCCCCCTCCTGCGCCACCTCCAAATGTAAGATATTTTACACTCTCTTCATTGACGCTTAGTTTCTGCCAAGCCAGATCCTGTTTTATCGTTGGTTCTATTTTGGGAACTATTGCTTCCATTTTTTATTATTAACTCCACCATATTAAATCCATATTCTTTTAGCTCATAATTCCCGGCCTTTATTTGCTTTACTGCGTTGTTATAATCCTTTGGTCTTTGATATGGAGCTTTTGCTATTTTATTAAGTAGTTGTTTCGGGGTCATTCTTAGATCCCCCTTGATCAGATACATCATTGTCTTCATTTTTAGGTTTTATATAATCAAATCCTTTAATTGACTTGCCGGCAGAAGTAATATCTAAAGATCCCTGAGGCAGTCCATCAACATAATTCCAAACATTCTTAATGGTTGCGTTATCTCCATCAACAATTGCCTTCTTTAATATCTTTTTAACTAAAAGCGCTAAATAAGTTGCCTTTTGTCCTTCTGGAACTTTCTCTAGTTCTCTTTTTAATTCTGTTGTAATAG
>WJLK01000005.1 GCA_014728565.1 Candidatus Pacearchaeota archaeon | reverse complement strand
GAAAACAGGCACTGAAATAACAGCAAGAATCTTATGTTTTTGAAAAAAGGTTTTGAAAAAATTCAAGTTAATAAGAAACATGGTTATTAACAATGAAAGAATAATAATTGGCGCTAAAAGCCACATACTTAAAACATAACTATAAACAATAAGAAAATAAAACCACGCAACAGGTAAAAGTATAATTGTTAATAAAAATATGATAAGAAAACTGGACAAAATCTTATGTTCCTTGTAAAAATCACCTATTTTTTGAAGCATAGTGTTATATTATTTCTATGTTATTTAAAAGTTTTTGTTTCAGCGGGCAGAGGCAGATTGCAATTAACATAACGGCATACGAAGTAAATTTCGTTTGCCGTCTCTATTAGATATAAAAAGAGAAGTTTTTTATATTATCCTTTACTTTTTGCAGATAATGGATGCTTTATTATCAAAACTCCAAGAAGAACTAAAATTAAGGGATTTTTCACAAAAAACAATAAAATCTTATTTATTTGAGACTAATAAATTTCTTAATTATTCTAAAAATAGAGGAATAAATGAAAACACAGCTAGGGAATACCTTCTTAATCAATTAGAGTCTAAGAAAAGCCCAACAACAATTTCTCATAGCATCAGTATCATTACTTTCTTTTTTGATAAGATTTTAAATCAAAAAATTAATATTCCTCATCCAAAAAGAAACAAAACAATCCCAGACATATTAACAAAAGATGAAATCAAAAATATGATTAATTCTTTAACAAATATGAAACATAAATTAATACTAAAAATATTATATGGATGTGGTTTAAGAGTTAGTGAAGTAACTAATTTAAAAAAACAGGATATACTTTTTTCTGAAAATTTAATACACATAAGACTTGCAAAAGGGAAAAAAGACAGATTTGTCAAGATTCCAGAATCTATAAAAGAAAAACTATATAATTATTTATCATTAGTAGAGGAGGATGTTTTATTTCAATCATCAAGAGGAGGAAAGTTAACAATTAAAACTATCCAGCAGATAGCCAAATTAGCAGCAAAAAAAGCTAAAATCAAAAAGAAAGTCTCTCCTCATACTCTAAGACATTCTTTTGCAACTCATTTATTAGAGCAGGGGACTGACCTTAAGATAATACAAAAACTATTAGGTCATTCAGATATTAAAACTACCCAGAGATATTTACAAATATCCCAAGCTTCAATTAAAAATATTAAAAGTCCACTAGATAATATATAACATGGCAAGAGAATTTATTTATTATTCAAGTAAAGCAAGAACATCTGGAAATTTCAGAGATTTAATGAAAGCAGGAAGAATGGATATTGTCTGCAATGTTATTATACAGTGTTTGTTTTTATCAAACAAACTCCGAGAGAATGTTAATTTACATTTAATATTCAATGGTCCTCCTAGTCCTCCCAGGCATCTGGAATTTATCTCAGATAAACTAGATAAAAATCTAATAAGCAAGAAAGATATTGCTGGATTAATTAAAAGAATTTTATACAAGTGTAATGAAAATAAGAAAAAAGAGATTTTTCCAGGATGTTTTATTGAGAAAAAAAGTTTTTCTCAGCTAACAAAAGAACTTGAGGAACAAAACAGAGAAATAATGATTTTAGATAAAAAGGGCAGAAGCATCAGAGAATCAGAAAATTCTCAGTTGGAAAATTCTGTGTTTGTTATAGGAGATCATGAAGGTTTGCCTAGAAAAGAAATCAAAGGTTTTAATAAAATAAGCATAGGAAAAAAGACTTATTTTGCATCTCAGGCATTTATTATAGTTAATAATGAATTGGATTTAAGGGAGGAAAGTTAATATTCTTTTCTTGATAAAAAGAATTAAAAACCAGAAAATGTATTTATAAAATAATGAAAACCCTAAAAATAAAAATATCAGGAAATGTGCAGGGAGTTACCTTCAGACAGTTTGTAAAGGAAAATGCAGATAAGCTAAGTATTAAGGGTTTTGTGAGAAATCTTGATGATGGAAGAGTAGAGGTTGTAGCTGAAGGCAAAGATGAGGGGGTTAATGAAATCCTGAAGATATGTGAAAAAGGTCCAAAATTTGCAAGTGTAAAAGAAATTGAATTCTCAGAATTAAAAAATCAGGGATTTAAGGATTTTAAAATAAGCTATATTTAGAATGGGACGTTATGAACAGATGATTTCAGAGAGAAAAAGAAAATTAAAAGAGCTAATAGGCTTAGGAATAAATCCCTATCCTCATAAGTTCAATCAGAAAGATTTTTCTGAAAATATTAAAAGAAAATTCAGCAAGTTAAAAAATGATGAGAGAACAAACAGCAAAGCAGTAATTGCAGGGAGAGTTATGACAAAAAGAAATCTTGGAAAATTAATTTTTTCCACTATTCAGGATAGTAAAGGAAACATCCAGTTAATTTTTGAAAAAAAAGGCAAAACTCTTGAAAGTTTTGAATTATTTAAGAAATTTATTGATACAGGTGATTTTGTAGGAGCAGAGGGAACAGTTATGAAAACAAAAGCTGGAGAAATTTCAGTTATGGTTAGTAATCTTGAAATACTTTCAAAATCAATCCGGCCTTTGCCAGAAAAATGGCATGGTCTAAAAGATGAAGAAGAAAAATACAGAAAAAGATATCTTGATTTAATTATGAATCCAGAAGTTAAAGAAGTTTTTATTAAAAGAACAGAGATAATAAATGCTATAAGAGAATTTATGAAAATGAAAAATATAATGGAGGTTGAGACCCCTTTTTTACAGACAGTATATGGGGGTGCAAATGCAAAACCTTTTAAAACTCGTTTAAATACATTGGATATTGATTTGTTTCTTGCAATTTCACCAGAACTTTATTTAAAGAGACTGATTGTAGGAGGTTATGAAAGAGTATTTACAATATCAAGAAATTTTAGAAATGAGGGAATAGATAGGTGGCATAATCCTGAATTCACAATGATGGAAATCTATCTTGCTTATTCAGATTATAATGATATGATGGATTTGTTTGAGGAGATTTATGAGTATGTTGCTAAAAAAGTAAATGGTTCTACTAAAATCAAATTCAGAGGAAAGACAATTGATTTCAAGAGACCCTGGAAGAGAATGACCATGGAAGAAGCTATAAAAAAATATGCTGGAATTGATATAAGCAAGATGAGTGATAAAGAGATAAGTGAATTTGTAAAGAAAAACAGAATTGAGACAAAAGAGGACTGCTGGGGCTGGAATATGCAGGCGATTTTTGAGCATTTTTGTGAGGAAAAAATAGAACAACCAACTTTTATTCTTGACCATCCTCTTGTAACTACTCCTCTATGTAAGACTCATAGAGAGGATAAATTATGCAGAATAATTGAAAGATTTGAACCTTTTTGCATGGGTGCTGAACTAGGAAATGCTTATACTGAATTAAATGATCCTGTTGTACAGAGAGAGTTATTAGATGAACAACAAAAAATGCTTTCTAAAGGAGATGAAGAAGCAAATCCTCTTGATGAAGATTTTATAAATGCAATTGAGATTGGAATGCCTCCAACAGGAGGCCTTGGATTAGGAATTGATAGAATGGTTATGTTGCTTACTGGTCAGGACAGTATAAAGGATGTAATTTTATTTCCTTTTATGAAACCTGAGGATAAGAAAAAATGACAATTCCGATAACAAGAGAGCAGGCAATTGAGATATTGAAAAAATACAACAAATCAGAGGATAAATCTGACTGGAATCACTATCTGGAGTCAGAGGCAATTATGAAAGCTGTTGCAGAAAAACTAGGAAGAGATAAGGAATACTATGGAATGTTGGGATTGTTGCATGATGTTGACTGGGGAATAACTAAAAATAACACTATTGAGCATCTTACTAAAGCTCCTGAAATTTTAAAAGAGGAGGGTTTTGACCAGGAATTTATAGATAATATTGTCTCTCATGGATGTGGATTTGAATGTGCTGGTTTAAAAGATAAAAAAAGAACAAAAGAAATTGAACATATTTTAGCTGCTGCTGAAACACTGACTGGCTTGATACATGCATACGCCCTTATGAGAGAAGGAAAAATAAGTGATATGAAAGCAAAGGGATTAAAAAAGAAATTCAAGGATAAGACTTTTGCAGCTGGTTGCAACAGAGAGATTATAAGAGAAATAGAAAGTGTAATGCCTCTTGATGAGTTTTTTGAAATTGCAATTAGAGCTATTCAGGATATAAAAGAGGAAGTTGGTTTAGAATAAATATGACGAGCATTATTAATAAATCAAGAGTAAGGAAGATTGTAAAAGAACTTGATGAATCAGGAACAATCACTAATGTTGCTGAGGAATTAGAGGATGCTCTTGAAAAAAAAGTAATAGATGATTTAAAAAGAGCTATTCATCGGGCTAAAGCAAATCAGAGAAGAACTCTGTTTTCAAGAGATTTATGAAAATGAAAAAGGTGACTAAAACTCAGCTAGCTATACTTTTTTTCAGTATAGCATACACCCTGATATCAGCATTCCTTTATTTGGGAAGAAAGAATTATGAATTTTTGATATATATTGGAGTTTTGATTTTCTTTATTGCATTGATTAGTTTTCTGCATCTGAAATATCGATTCACAACAGGAACTCTCCTTGGAATAAGTATTTGGGGGTTAATGCACATGTTAGGAGGTCTTGTTTATATTAATGGAACAAGACTATATGGAGTGATGCTTCTACCTTTTTTAAGATATGATCAGTTTGTTCATTTCTACTGTTATATTTTTGTTACTTTAATAGCTTACCAGATTTTAAGATCTTATTCAAAAAAAGATAACCTGATTGTTTCAATTCTTCTTATTTTTATAGGAATGGGAATTGGTTCTCTAAATGAGATAATAGAGTTCATCGCTGTTTTGATTCTTCCAGAAACAGGTGTTGGAGGTTATTATAATACAATGTGGGATATTGTTGCTAATACTCTTGGAGCAGTCTTTGCAGTTGTTTATATCAATATAAAAAATTATTGGACATCACAATAAGTTTTTTAAACTCTCTTTATTTCTTAAAAACATGATAGAAATAAAAGAGGATATAAAAAATCCCCTAATAATTGAGGGATTTCCAGGATTTGGATTTGCAAGTACAATTGCAACTGAATTTTTAATAAAACATTTAAATGCAGTAAAGGTAGGAAGGATATTTTCAAAAAAAATAGCTCCTCTTGTAGCAATACATGATAATGAAATAATTGATCCCATAGAGATTTACTATGATAAGAAAAACAACATAGTTGTTTTAAGAGCTCTTACCAATGTTTCTGGTGCTGAATGGGAGATAGCAGAAACAATTATAGAACTTATGAAGAAACTAAAAGCTAAGGAAATAATAAGTTTAGAGGGAATAGCAAGTGGAAAAATAGGAAAAAACAAAGTCTTTTATTTCACTAATCTAAAAAATGACAAACTAAAGGACATTAATTTAAGTAATCTTCAAAATGGAGTTATTATGGGTGTTACAGGAATATTGCTTTTGAAATCAAAAGATATTCCTCTCTCTTGTATTTTTGTAGAGGCTAATCCCTCTATACCTGATTCAAGAGCTGCTGGAGAGATAATAAAAGTTCTTGATTCCTATCTTGGGCTGAAAGTTGATTACAAACCTTTAATAAAAAGTGCTGAGGGTGTTGAAAACAAGCTAAAAGAGTTAATGACAAAATTCAACAACACATCTCAACAGAGTAATCAGAAAATAGCTGATTATCTAGGATGAAAAAATCTAAAAAAAATATAAAAAATATTGAAATAATCTTCTATACTCTATTAACAGTTTTTGTTTTACTTTTGTTATATTTTGTTGTTCCTACTGAAGTTTCAACAAAAAGAGCCTTGTTTCCAGCTGCTGCTGTTCTTGTAATTGCATTTTTTATTTTTGGAATATTATTAACAGTATTTGTCTTTAAATCAAAAATAAAGGGAAAATTAAAAATATATCTTTTATTAACAGGATTTTCAGCCATAGGTTTCTTGGTTTTTGTTCTTCTTCATAATTTTATTTATGGTTTTTTTATCTATCTGTTTGGTGAAAATTTCTGGAGAGGGGGAGATGAGGCTTTTTTCCTTATTCTTGCTGTAATTGTATGTCCTATTTTGTTTCTAGTTGGTGTTGTTGGTAGTCTGGTTCTGTTGCTGAAGAAGTGAGAGTTATAGCATCGGATTAGGATATAATAACAAGATATTTATATAATCATTTTTTATTTTATTAAATAATTAAAACTGTGAAAAGAGGTTCAAAATGCCAAAAAACAAATCTAAAGGAAGTAAAACAGAGAGGGAATTATTGCAGATATTTATTGATAATAATTACCGGGCTGTAAGAGTGGCTGGATCAGGAGTAATGGAAAATTCTGACTGTGATTTAATTGCTGGTAAAAAAGGAAGCAAATATGCAGTTGAAGTTAAAGCCAGCAAGAAGCCTGTTAAATATATAACTAAACAACAGATAGAAAATTTCATGATTTTCTCAGAGATATTTGGATTAAAACCTGTTATTGCAGTGAGATTTGACAGACTAGGTTGGTTTTTTATTAATCCTAAATATTTAAAGGAGTGTGGTAAAAATTGGATGGTAAATATAGAGACAGCAAGGAAAAAAGGAAGGAGATTCAGCCAGTTCTTTGCATAAACTTTTTAAAAGATTAATAATCTGATTAAATTATGAAAAAGTGGTCTTGTTTATTGCTGATGCTTTTATGTACTGGCTTTGTTATGGCTGAAGAAAATATTGATTTTAATTATCCTAGTAATATAAAAATAGGAGAGGAATTTGAGATTACTGTTTCTCTTAACAATTTTGATTTAGGTGTTTATGATATTAAAATTGATATAAAAGACAGTGGGGAGAGAGTTGCGAGAATTTTTGATGGAAATTGGAAATCAACAATGTATTATGTAAATGATGCAATAGATATCTCTGTTAATAATAATTCTGATTTTAAACTAAAAATAACTGAAAATTGTTCTGAAAATCTTGATGCAGATATTAAAACAAGAGACTCCAATAATAATGTTAGAGTTTTTACAGAGTTCATGGAGATTAATTTAGATTCTAAGGATGAAAATGAGGAGAATGATGAAATTGAAGATAGTGAGGAGGAAGATGGAGAGGATAATGAGGAAGAAAGTCAGGATGAAATTTATGCTGAAATAGAGTGGGATGATGAAATAATAAATGGAGAAGAATTTGATATTGAGATAAAGATTTATAATCTAGAGGATGAAGAGTATGACGTCAGGTTATGGATTGAGGAGCATGGGGATGTTATTTCTGATAGATATGGTGATGAATCTGATGAGTGGAGAAGTGGAAGATATTATTTAAAGGAATTTTTAAACGGTCCCAGAGATGAAGAAGAAATAACTCTAAGAATAAGGCCAGAATATAGGGATTTTGAGGGAGATGCAGAGATTTATCTTAAACTAAGACCCTCAGGATATGTTGAAGAAGATGATATTGAAATTTTAGAAAATCAGGAGATTGAAGAAGAACTTGATGATGACAGAGAAGAGGAGGAAAATGATAAGAAGAATAAGGAAGAAAGGGATTTTGAAAATATTAATTTAAATAATCCAGATGAACTAAAAAAAAGAGCAGAGTTAATGGCTAATTCTGAAAACAAGATAACTGGAAATGTTATCAGACTAGGTAAAAAATCAGAAGATATAAAAACCCAGGTAGTTTATGAAACTAAAACCGAGAAAATAAAAAGATATCTGATTTATCTTTTTGCTTTACTGTGTATTGCTATTGCAGTATTGTTAATTTTCAAAAAAACAAATTTTTAAAAGGTCTAATTAATTTCAATAAAAATGAAAAATAAAATAAAAGCGAGATTTATTTTTGAGATACTTGGAAGACCTCCTGAACATATTAAAGAAACACTTGAGAAAGTTGTAGATACTTTAGGAAAACAAGAAGGAGTTAAAATTCTTGAGAAAAAAGTTCATGAACCAAAATTACTTGAAAAAGAGAATGTTGAGAACATGTTTACGACTTTTTCTGAAGTTGAGGTGGAAGTTGATAATTTAAATCTTGTTTTTTTAATTGTATTGAACATGTTGCCTTCAAATGTGGAAATAACAGAACCCTCTGAATTAAAAACAACTAATTTTGATCTAACAGCTATTCTTTCAGACCTTGCAATTAAAATTCATAAATATGATGAAATTGCAAAAGCATTGACTCTGCAAAGAAACCAGCTGATAAACAAGATCAACCAGATGACTGATAAGTCTGATAAAGAAAAAAATTCTGAATAAAAATCCAGAAAGAAAAAAGACAGTAAAAAGAATTAAACTTTTCCTAAACTTCCTGTTACCTGCTCTCCAGGTTTTTTCATTCTCTCTTTGAATAAATCAGATTTTTCTTTTAAAAGTTCCTTAGAAGATTTTGGTTTTTGCGATTTTTTTGATTTTCTGTAGAAAAAGTAAACTGCTATTAAAATAATAGCAATAAGAACAACTCCCACTATCCAGGAATAATTCGATTTTTCTTCCTCTATGCAATTTCCAATGCAGCAGGGACCCTCTAAACTAGCTTTAATAGAACCATTGCAGATTTCATCATAGTCACAGATAATTCCTATATGATAGCAACTAATAAGGCTTGTTGTTTCATTTACCTCCGTTGCATTTGTTAAATTAGGAGATACTATTCCAAGTAGAATAGGCATAGAAAATTTATTATTATCAATTTGTGCTGTTATCTCTCCACTTACATTTGAGTAGCTGGGAGGTATTGTTAAGTTCAATAAAAGAGTTTTGTTTTTTTCAATAAAACTAAAATAATCAGGAATTACTGTTATATTCATATTATTGCTTAGCACTACTTTTGAAAGATTATCACCTTTGTTTATTAAAGCTATTTCAAAAAAATATTCCTTTCCCTGAATTATTTTTCCTGTTAAATTAGTTGGTTGAAATTCCAGTTTTTTTATCTCAGTATGATTTTCAACAACAGTCTCATTTATTTCTTCAGTTTTACTTAGTATAAAAACAGGAATAGAATATCCGTTGACATCGACATTAGAATCCTTGTTTATCCCTGCAACTGAAAAACTAAGCTTCTTTTCTACATCCTCTATAAGATAGAAGTCTCTTGTCTGATTATTAAAATTTGCATTTACCTGGGAGTCACCAAAAAAACTTCTAACATCAACTGAAAAATCATCATTTGTAATCACAAAACCTGGATTTATTGATATAACTGATTTATTAGAGGGTATTATTTTAAAATATCTTTTTATTTCATCTGATTTTAGTTCTCCGAATTCAGTGTATATTGCATTTTGTATTCTTAAAGAGAAGTTTCCTTTTTTATTAGGGAGAAGTGCATAATAATAATACCTGTTCTGATATTTTATTAAATCAGACTGGACAGGTTCTGGTCTTGGAATACCTTCTTCATAAATAAGGACATTTTCAGATGTAAGTTTTAAGAAATTTCCTTTTATTTCTGCCTGGAGAGTTTCACCTGAAAAATATTCGCCTTTATACAGGTTTACATCTAAAGCATTTACAAAAGGTATTAAAATTAATAAAACTAATATCGCCCTCTTTTTCATAAGCTAATTAAGAATAAAGATATTTTAAAGTTAACTGAGGTTATTTAAAAAAGAAAAATTTATTTCCCAATATCCCTTAATCTTTTCATTGTTTCTTCAAATTCCTTATCCTTGTCTTTATCCTCTTTTTCTTTTTTTACAGGTCTTCTTGCAGGTTGTTTTCCTGGCCTCTGTCTGCTAGGAACTCTAGATACTTTAGGAGGTCCTATCCTAGGAAGAGGTCTAGATCCAAATCTTGGTGGTGGAAGGCCTGGAGGTCTTCTTGAAGGTCCTGGTCCCTCTCCCTCCTTATATTTCTTCTTTTTCTTAAATAAAAGGACTTTTAACTGATTTCTAAATATTATTGCTATTATAACTAGAATTATCAAAATTATAAGGAGAAGTATAAGTAACCATCCTGATCCGCTATCTTCCTGAACAATATTTGCACAGCATTTTTCATCAAAATCACATTCTCTTGACAGACCACTTCTTTCTTCCTGATTTGGAGAACATTCAGCCTTGCAAAAATATCCTGCTTCCTCACAACCATTATACTCTTCTTCAGGAACTGGCTCTTCACATACTCCGAGACAACAATCAACAGTATCTGAAGCCTCTACAGTATAGGTAGAGCATACCTCTCCATCTGCACATACAACACCTCCTTTTTCAAGACAGGTTTCTTCAACTTCCTGAACCTCACAACATACCTTGCTGAAATCATCGCAATAAAAATTATCCAAAACTCTTTCAGGAGGACATCCTGCATAGGAAGTACAGTAATAACCATATTCCTGGCAACTTACTAAATCAGATTCCTCCTCTCCAGGCAATGGAGTTTTAGGCCATCCAGAGTATAAAATAAATGCTGTATTTGAACTCCAGCATCCTGAATTTTCCCTTATTGAAATCAGATACTCTCTAGTATTGATAACCTCTTGTGTATTAACTGCTTGTAAGGATAGCAAAGATAGGGCTGTATCATATAATTTATTTCCACTTTCATCCCAGTACTGACCTTTTTTTTGTTTTTCCATTAATCTAGCATAATAATCATCCTCATTTGTTAAAATATATAAAAATGCTTCAGGAATGTATTTTTTATTTGAAGCTTCTTCAGACATTGCAGTTATATAAGGCATGTAAGGTGATGCTTTGTTTCCAGTCCTCATAACAGCTAAGGCTGCCCATAAGGTTCCTTCATAATCGCATACACTTGATGTTGTAAAACAGTAAGATTCTACTTTTTCTTCAACTGAATCATGAGCTGCTCCAGATTTTGTTTCACTTGATAAATATAAAGTTGTGCTTCCTGGTTTTCTATAAATGAGAGTTGTAATAAAATCTCTATCGCATGAAATTTCATATACCTTATTAAGATCAGTTATCTCAAACCAGTAGTTGCCGTAAGCTTTTTTTAATCCAGGAGGATTATTTCCTGTTATTTTCTTATCCTCTCCAAGAATTATTTTATTTCCATTAATTTCACATTCTGATTTATTATTTGCATCTATTTCAAGATACCATGTCAAACCAATATCGGTCTTTCTATTTTTTAAGAGCCAGTCAACATACTCAGTAGTGCTAATTTTTATATTATCCAGTGCCAGTATAGCTAAAGCTGTATGTTTTATTGTACAGGGGTTATTTACTGTAGGTCCCCAACAACTCTGTTTTTTCTTATTTTCCAGTGCAGAGCGGCAGTCAGACTGGATATCAGCATCATAACTCATTGCTAATAAATTAAAGGAGAGCTGTTCTGTGTTCTGACTCCCTCCACAGTTACTTCCTAATTTTTCTTCATAGCAAGAATAAGATTTTTCGATTGGATCAGTATTTTCCTGTGCAATAATAACTGATATTGAAAACAATAATATAACTATTAGGATTAATCCTCTTTTCTTTCTCATAAATAAACTAATGTAACTTAGGTATTTAAATTTATTTATGAAACACTATCTTCTCATTGAAAAATATTTTTTTATAGAATAACTTAAAGGATTTTTTGTTTTTTTAGATAAGGAATCAGGTCTATCCACATTTAATTCCTTATAAATAGGATTATCAAAGTTAGGAGGAAGTATTTTTGGATTTCTTCTAAACCAGTTCAGTTGAGAGATAATATAGTTTTTTTTTAGAGGCCTGTAATTTTTTTCATTCCAGTTATTTACTTTTTTTTCAATCTCGTTATCATTCATCCCTAGTGATTTAAAAAAACTTAAGAGTATAAAAAGAGCTCTTTTTCTTCCGTCTTGTTTCACTCCCCTAAGTATGAGTTTTATCTGTGGTGGAAAAATATCCTCGCTTGGATTTGGAATTATTATTTTTTTATGAGGTATTTTTATTGGAAATTTTTCTTTTTTATTATCTATCTCTTTTTCTTTTTTCTCCTTTTCATAATTCCACTCAATAGCTTCTATCAATAGATTTTTTGCTTCATGTTTTTTTGCCTCTGGATAAAAATTCTTTATTTGAACTTTAAGAGGGCTTGCATCAGTAAGTTGAAAATTTTCAATTTCCTGCTTATCTATAACAATTGATGCAAGAGCTGTTTTTTCATGAAGTGAATAAGGCATTCTAAATAAATGTCTGGGTGCTACTAAAACAAGATCTGCATCTATAAGACTTTCTGTTTTCTCTCTTGTTTTTGAAAACATTTCAGGATTTTTATTAGAATCTAAATTGCAAAATTCACAGAAAAAAATTTCCTTTTTTGATTTCTGTATGAGAGGTTTTCCGCATTCAGGACATTTTGGAATTCTCTTATTTTTCTCTATTCTAGTTAGCTCTCCTATCCTCCTGCAGTTTTCACAAGTCCAATTCACTAAGTATTTTTTCACTGCAGATCTGTGACATGAAAGGCACTCGGTGAAAATCAGGTCCTCCTCCTTACTCCCTGTTTTTTTAGCAATATCTCTTACTGATTCTTCTTTAAAAAGTTTATCTGCTAATTTTGGTTGAATAATTGATGATAAAAACTGGCAGAGAATTCTCGGCCATTCTGGAAACATATTCTTGGTTTTTATTCCATGAAGTTCATCTGGAAAGGCCTTCCAGGGGATAATTACATGGAATCCTTTGGATCCAGAAAATTTTATACCTATATTTTCAACTCCATAGAAATTTAATACATCTATTAATAACTTTGTATAGGTTTTGCTATATTCCATATATTTGCTGTCAATATCCAGAAGAAGATCCCATCCTAATCTCATGTTATCTAATTCATCCCTTGAGAGGTCTGTTGATATTTCAAGAGGGTCCCTCCATAACTCTTCTGAACAGTGAAAAGATGTTGCTCCTCTTCTTACTTGTTCAACAATATCAGATTCATACTGAAAACTGTCTGGTCTTTTTCCAAAACTCTGAAAATAATTTGGAACACATTCTCTATTTTTAGAAAACTGAGAAAGAGCTTTCTTTACATCGTTTCTTGAGTAATATATCAGAGTTATCCCCCTAATTCTTTTTTCTTTATAACCTGTTTCCTCAGAATTTCCCATAAATCTGCCTCTTATTTTTAAATAAACAGCCCTGAATATATTAGTTTAATTTAACAAATATTAATTTATATAATAAACTATAGTATAATATAACAATCTTTAAAAATTAATTCAAGTATTTAATTGGTATGCTTAAAAATGTTATTAAAAATAGAGCGTCCTAAAATATTGTCTGATATAATATCGATAATTTCTGAACTTGTTCTAGAGGTTAGGTTAAAAGTTAGTAATGAGGGGGTGAATATAACTGCGATTGACCCTGCAAATGTTGCAATGGTCACATTCAAACTACCTTCAAGTGCTTTTTCAGAAATAAAAGTAGAAAAGCAGGAAACACTGGGGGTTAGTTTAGAAAATCTTAAAGCTGTTTTAAGAAGATTAAAAACAGGTAGCATACTTGTTCTATCAAAAAATGAGAATGAACTTAAAATTGAGATAATTGATAAAATCAGGAGAGAGTTTAATCTATCTCTTATTGAGGTTGAGGGAGAGGAAAAAGAGATACCTAGTTTAGAATTTACAGCAAGAATTGAGATGACCTCCCAGGATTTTGCTGAAGCTATAGAAGATTGTCTGGTTGTTTCAGACAGTTGCTCTTTTGAATCTCAACCTAATAAATTTGTTATAAAAGCAAAAGGCTCTTTAAATTCCTTTAATTCAGAATTCTCAAGTGATGAAATAAATATCCAGGCTGAAGAAGCACATTCTAAATATTCCCTGGAATATCTGCAAAAGATTATAAAAGCAACAAAAATAACAGACAAAGTAAGGATTAATTTTTCAAATGATTATCCCCTAAGACTTGATTTTAATACTCCAATCATTGAACTTGGATTTGTTCTTGCCCCCAGAGTTGAGACTGAGGATTGAGGATTGTTGGTATGAGTTGAGGATTAGCAACCATATGTGATAACCCTCATGTGATGGTGGCTTAAATACAAAAACTCAAATCAATTTACTTCTTCAAACCTTCTCCTTTAAAGTTTTATCAACCAAAAACTTTAAATATTCCTATTAATATTCATAGTATAAATAATATAAATAAACCTTATAAATAACCTATTTTTAATAATAGGTATATAAAAAAGTATTATAAAAGGTATAATGTTATTAAAATACTAATGTTTAATAATATTAAAATACAAAGGTAAACTAATAGGAATACTCATGAATAAAGAGTTAATAAGTAAGATATTAAAATATCTTGGGGAAAAGAGGGTGATAACTAGTTCTGAATTAGCCAAGACTCTAGGAGTTAGCTGGAACACTGCCCAGAGCTATCTTATGGAGCTTGCACTTGATGAAAAAATTATCAGAATAAAAAAAGAGGGGGTAAATCTATGGATGATAAAATAAGTGAAAACTTTTTAAAACAAGTTTTATCAAAACCAGAATCTGGAAAGAGTGAAAACTTTTTAAAACAAGTTTTATCAAAACCAGAACTTAAAATAAATAAAAAATCTCAGGTAACAATATTTGTAGTTCTTGGTTTAATGCTAATAGTTCTAATTTTAATATTCCTTTTGCTTTTAAGGCCTGCAGAAACAGAGGCATATGATGAAGAAAATCCTCAGGCTTATATTGAATCATGCACAAGAGATGCTACAGAAGAGGCAATAGAAATTATATCTGAACATGGTGGAGATATACATCCAAGAGGAAGTGTTCTTTATAAGGGAATAGATAGAACGTTTCTATGCTATAATTCTCAATTATATAAAAAGTGTATAAATCAGAGACCTTTACTAATAGAGCATATACAGAAAGAAATTGAAAATTATATCTATCCTAAGGTATATGAATGTTTTCAGGCACTTCAGAAAAATCTAGAGCAAAAATATGAAATTGAAAATCCAGATGACTTAAAGATAAATGCAAGAATCCAATCAAGGCATGTTTCAGTTGAAATTGATAAATATTTCAGTATGAAAAATGAAGAGGATAAAAAAGAGTTTGAGAAATTTACTATGAATCTTGTTCATCCTATGTATAATCTCGCTGAAATAGCAATGGAAATTGTCAACCAGGAAGCTAAATATTGTGATTTTAATGCTGTTGGATACATGGTTCTTCATAATGAATTTGATATTAAGAGGTTCATTACTGGAGATTCAAACACTCTCTATACTATTGAGGAAAGGGCGAGTGGTCAAAAATTCACATTTGCTGTAAGAAGCTGTGTATTACCTCCAGGACTTTAAAATGATAAAAAAAATGATTAACAAAAAAGCAAACATCGGTTATCTACAGATAATGATCTTGATTATAAGCAGTTTTGCTTTTTCATATATTGTCTATGAAGGAACAAAAAACATAGAGAGTGTTGATGCTCAGCAGGGAGCAATGGGAGAGGTTTGTTGTGAAGAGACTCAGAATGGAAGCAGATGCCAGTATGTTCCTGCATGGCAATGCAATCAGGATTTTGATATAGCACCTACTCTTTGTGAACTGACAGAATTTTGCAGAATGGGGTGTTGTATTAGTGATGAGACTGGAATATGTAATGTAAGGTCTTCTTTCAGAAATTGTGAAAATTTAGGAGGAACCTTCAAGGAAGATCAATTCTGCAATATAAAAGAATGTGAAAAAGGTTGCTGTATCATGGGAGATGAGGCAGTCTGGACAACTGAAAAAAATTGTGAGTGGCTTGGAAATACTGAAAACGAAGATGTTCCAACAGAATGGAGAAGAGATGAAGCTCACAATACTGAGATTGAATGCCTACTCTCTGTCTCAAAAGAGGACATGGGTGCATGTACCTATGAGACAGAGGAAGGTGAAAAAAAATGCCTGTATATAACAGCAGAGGAGTGTGCATCAAGAACTAAAAGTGATTTTAATGAACATTTTTTCAAAGGTTACTATTGTTCTAATCCTGAACTAAATACAACATGCAAGCCTCATGATCATAAAGGATGTTTAGAGAATGAGGAGGATGTTTACTGGTTTGATTCATGTGATAATCCTGAAGGAGTTGCTATAGACTGTAATTTTTTCCAGGGAACCTATTGTGGAAAAAAGGATGGGGAATACAACTGTCAGAACATTAACTGTGAGGTTGACGGAGTAGTAAGAAGAAATGGAGAATCATGGTGTGAATATGATGGTAAAATTGGAGATGGAAAAGATCCTGTTGGAAGCAGACATGTAAAACACATATGTTATATGGGAACTGAAAGAATAGAACCTTGTGCAGATTATAGAAATGAAATATGTGTACAGCAGGATACCACACTAACCTGCGGACAGACAGTTTCTCAAGCTGCATGCAGAGTTAATGGTTGGAGAGCTTGTCTTGCTCTGAATTCAAAAGGAGATACCGAGGGTGTTGAAAGAATTGAAAGTTTATGTGAAAAACATCCTGACTGTTGGCTTAAGGAAATTGAGATGGGAGGAGGTTTTCACTTCAAAGTATGTCTTCCTGAGTATCCTCCTGGATTCAACCTAATAGGAGAGTATAATCTTGTAGAAGGAATGGAAGTAATGAATTCTGCAGAAAAAGTCTGCAGTATTGCAAGTATGCGATGCACAGAGATATGGGTTTGCGGCATATTTGGATGTTCATGTAAGGAGAATTGTGATTGCCATACTGAAAAGTTCACCAGAGAGATGAATGATTTTTGTGTCAGTCTGGGAGATTGTGGTGCTTATATCAATTACATAGGTGTTCCTACTGACGGAGGTTACGGAGTAAAATCTTCTAAGCCTGACTTAACAAATGGTCCTCCAAGACTAACACAGACTCAGTTAAATGAATTTTCAAAATATGCAACAGCTCCACCAGACCAGAAACCTGCTGAACCAGGTAATTTTGAATTTTTTGAAACTTTAAATCCAGGTAGTCTTCAAGAGGTAACAGAAGGAGAATATGATCCTCAGGGTAATTTAAGTGCCTTTGAAAGAGAATTATTGCAGGTATCAGGAGCATATGGTTCTCCTCTATTACTTAAAATAATGGATGAGGATCCTAATGAGGAGGATATACCTGGATTGGCTCAGGGAGAAATAGCTGCAAGCCCTATTGATTTCTCTATGTACACAAATGGAATTGCAACAACAATGTCAAGCATAAGTTCCCAAATAGTTTATAAAGAGATAACCAACAAACATTTTGAATATCTAGCAGCAATGATAGCAGGAATGCTTATCTATCTAATAACTGAAAGCATAATGCTATCCTTAGTAGCAGCTATGCTCGCATTTATATTTGCAATAAGATGGATTGTAAAAGTAAATATTGATTTCTCGTGTTATCCATGGGAACCTCCTGTTGGAGGTGATGACTGCATTAGGTGTAATGAAGATCTTGAGGTTCCTTGTACAGAATATAGATGTCAGAGTTTAGGCCAGAAATGTAACTACATTAATAAAGGAACTGGAAATGAGATGTGTGTTAGTCGTCCTAAAAATAATAAAGCTCCTGAAATAATGCCTCTTTATAGCTATATATCAGAAAACTATAGTTACTATGAAGTCACTGGAAGTGGATTTAAAATAGTGGATGATAAAAATAAGGGTTGTATTGATGCTTATACACCTGTAAAATTTGGAATTAAAGTTGACCCATTTGCAAAATGCAAATATAGCACCAACCCTGCAGATAGATACGAAAATATGAATGATTATTTCGGAGTTAAGGGAAGTAGTTTACTTCCTGCCCACAGGATGATGTATTTTTATCCTGCTCCAGAAGCCTTTAAAGATCCTTATAATTTGACAGAGGCAGAATTAGATGAGTTAGGAGAGACAAAATTTTATGTAAAATGCAGGACTGCTGATGGAATTGTCAATCCTGGAAACTATGTAATAGAAACTTGTGTTAAAAGAGGTCCTGATTTAACTCCTCCAAGAATAATTCTTACAGATCCTTTAAACAAAGCTTTTATACCGTATGGTGTAACAGAAACTCCTGCAATAGTTTATGTTAATGAGCCTTCTAATTGCAGATGGTCACTAGAAGATGAGGCATATGAAAAAATGACAAATAAGATGGATTGTTCACACGACCCTGCAGATTACACTCCTTATGGACTTCCATGTAATACAACTCTGACAGGGATAACCAATCACAGTACATTTTATCTTAGATGCCAGGATATATCTGAAAATAAAAACACAATGCAAGAAAGTTATGTTTATACATTGTCAACATCAAAAAATAAATTAAAAATAGTTGAAGTTAAACCTGGCAATGGTGAAGAGGTTATTGCAGGTGTTGAACCTACTACTGTCACCCTAAGATTAAAAACAGAAGGAGGAGCTCAGGGAGGTGTAGCAACATGTAGATGGAGTGGAAATGGTTATTCTGATATGTTTACAGAGACCTATGATGTATTTCATTCCTATGAAATAACAAGCGCAACAAGAGGAAGGTACAATCTAACTTTCACTTGTGAAGATGATGCAGGGAATACAGCCAAAGCCTCAAGTGTATTTAGTGTTAAAATTGATACAGGAAGTCCTGGGATTAGTAGAATGTATTATAACGGAGGTTTAATGATAAGGACAGAGGAAGAATCAGTCTGCAGATATGGTTTTCACAGAGCATTTAAGTTTGATAATGCAAGTGAGATGTATACGACAGATGGTCTAGAGCACACTGCTAAGTGGGTTACAAGAACATACTACATACAGTGTGAGGATGAATTTGGTAACAAAGGTTCGAAAAAAACAATCAGGGCATATGACCCTCTCTACTAAAATTTATAAACAAAATTAGCTTAAAAGATGAGTATAAAAAAGAAGGAAAACATGAGTAAAAAATCTCAAGTCACTGTATTTGTAATTATAAGTATACTGATTTTAGTTGTGATAATTTTATTAATTTATCTTCAGAGAGAGAATATAACAAATATTTTTGTTGGAAAACCTCCTTTGAATGAAATTGAAAACTGCCTTTTAAAATCTTCAGAAGAGGGGATTAATATACTTGAAGTTCAGGGAGGTAGTATAGACCCTGAACTTTACTATATGTATCAGGGAAACAGAGTTGAATATCTATGTTACACCGAGGAAAATTACAAAAGATGTGTAATGCAAAAACCACTGTTAAAGCAGAGTGTTGAAAGAGAGTTAGAGAACTATATGAATCCAATTATTAAAAACTGCATCTACTCTATGAAAGATGCTCTTGAAAAAGATGGTTATACAGTTTCAATGAAAGAACCTGAATTAGATATAGAAATAATACCTGAAACTGTTTTAATAAGTCTAGAACTTGATTTAAGCATAGAAAAAAATAACAGAGAGACTTATAAATCAATTAGAACAGCTGTTGATTCAAAATTATACGAGTTCACAATGATAACAAGCTCTATACTAAATTGGGAGGCTAGATACGGAGATAGTGAAACCATGGATTACATGATGAATTTCCCAAATCTAAAGGTTGAGAAAAAAACAAAAAGTGACGGAACAAAAGTTTATATATTAACTGATAGAAAGACAGATGAGAAATTCATGTTTTCAACAAGAAGTGTTGCATTTCCTCCAGGATTAGTAGAGATAAGAAATCCTGTAAAAAACCAAAACTCAAAATGAATAAAAATAAACTTTTTAAAACAAGTTTAATCAAAACCAAAACTCAAAATGAATAAAAATAAGATAAAGGCAAGTAAGATTTTATTATTCCTAGTAGCAAGTTTATTTTTAATTACCTTTATTTTTGCTCAGGACGAAACTCCTGAGTATAATGTATGTTGTGAAAAAACAGAAAATGGTGCCTGGTGCCAGAATACTCTCGAAGAGAACTGTCTTAATTCAGTTGATCCTGAAACAGGAAAACCTTACAGAAAAACACCTACTAGTTGTGAAGCAACAAGTTTCTGCAAATTAGGTTGTTGCATTGATACTGAAGAAGGTTTATGTATGGAGAACACTCCTTTAAGAGTATGTGAAGAAAACAAGGGAACCTGGGTTGATGATTCTCAATGCATTGTTCCTCAATGTAATCTAGGATGCTGTCTTATTGGAGACCAGGCTAGTTTTGTTACATTAACAAGATGCAAAAGACTCTCTAATATCTACGGTCTAGAAACTAACTTCAGAAATGATATTCTTAATGAAAAAAGCTGTATTATGCTGGCTTATAGACAGGATAGAGGAGCTTGTGTTTATGAGGTTGACGGTGAAAGAACCTGTAAAATTATGACAAGAGGAGAATGTCTAGAGTCCACAAAAGAAAAAAGTGAAAATCAAACCTCAGAAACAGAATTTTTCAAGAATTATTTATGCTCAGCAGATGATCTAGCTACAAATTGTGGACCTACTAAAGAGACAATTTGTGTTGAAGGAAAATTTGAAGTTTATTTTAAGGATAGTTGTGGAAATCCTGCTAATATATATGATGCAAATAAAATCTACAGTAAAGATCCCTCTTACTGGCAAAAAATAGTTCAGAAACAGGAAAGTTGTGGATATGGGAAACCTAATACAAACTCAAAAACATGTGGAAATTGTGAATATCTATTAGGAAGTATCTGCAAGGAAGGAGAGGCTGCTTATGGTGACCATATATGTCATGATATTAATTGCCATAATACTGAAAATGGCAATGACTACAGAAACGGAGAATCCTGGTGTGTTTATCAGGGAGAAACTGGAAATGGAGCAGATCCTGTGGGAAGCAGACATTTCAGGCATGTCTGTGTACATGGTGAGGAAACAATAGAGCCTTGTGCTGATTTTAGAAATGAAGTTTGTATCTCAGAAGAATTTGGAAGTGCTTATGGAAATTTCCAGGAAGCTGCATGCAGAGTCAACAGATGGTCAGATTGTATTGACCAGATAGAGAGGTATGATTGTGAAAATAAAGATTTAAGAGATTGCTACTGGATGACAGGAGCTCATTATGAAGCTGCTGGAGAGGGAAAAATTGGAGAAAGTAGTGATGAAGGTGATGATGAGTTTTTTGATGATGTTTTTAATAAAGAAGAAGATTACGCTAGATATGTAAAAGAAAATTCAGAGGGTATTCTAGCAGGAGGTGGAATATGTTTGCCAAATGTTCCTCCTGGATTTGAATTCTGGAACAGTGAGGGAAAAGCAAAATCAATATGCAGTTTAGGAAATTCAAAACAGGTGGTTATTTTTGAAGAGGATATTTTTGGTTCAAAGAGCTGTGTTGAAAATTGTGAAGTGTTAGAACAAAATTGGGTGAATAATATGAACAAGCTGTGCATTAGTCTTGGAGACTGTGGTAATCATGTCAATTTTATAGGAAGATATACTGACAAGGGAGTATATGTAAAAGATAATGGCAAAAAAAGATTAGGAGAGGAACCTTCTGAAGAAGATGAGGAAGAGGAAGATGTTGAGTGGGAGGAATTTGAATAATAGAATGAGAATAAATCAAAAACAAAATATGAATAAAATAAAAGCATTTGCATTAATTATAAATCTTTTAATCTCAGTTGCAGCATTTAGTTTTTTGGTGAGTGCTCCAATAAGTGATAGTGTTAATCCAGGAGGAACAGGAACTTCTACTGAAACTAAAGGAATAACTACAACTCCTCCAGCTGTAACAGGAACTACTTCAACAACCACAACTGCTGGAGGAATCACAAAAATAGGAGGACCTATAATTCCTCCTGGAACAGGAGTTATACCAACAAGCGGTCCTGGAGGAACCAGCACAGGAGATGATACTATTATAGTAGGTGGTGATGACAGTAGCGGAGGTGACACAGGTGGTGATACAGGTGGTGATACAGGTGGTGATACAGGCGGTGGAGATGATGGTGTTACTCCCCCTCCTCCTGGAGGTGGAGGTGGAGGTGATGTCTGGGGGGACATCAGCAAACTAAATATGGCTTCTATGTTAACTAAAGTAAGTGTCAGTATGGGAATCTTTGGTTCACTTGGAGGAGCACTTGGAGGAGAGGAAGGAGCTAAATGGGGGGCTGTTGCAGGAGCAGTCGGAGGAATAGTTTCTGGATTACTAGAACCTGTTGTTGGAGAACCTATGGCATCTCTAGTAGGTATTGGAATTGCAGCTCTTATTTTTATTCTAACCTATAGAAAAAAATCAATTGAAATAACTGAATTTTACTGTCTGCCGTGGCAGGCTACAATTGGAGGAGAGGACTGTGAATTATGTAATAGCCTTGAAGAATGTTCTGAGTATAGTTGTAAAAGCCTGGGACAGGCTTGTGAGATAATTAATGAAGGAACTGAAAATCAGAAATGTGCATGGATTAATCCTCATGATGTCAAATCCCCTATCATTACTTTTAGAGAGGTTAGTGAGGACCATATATTCAAACCTTATACCAGCACAAGACCTCCTTCGACAGGAGTTTACATTAAACCAAAAAACATGGAGTGCATAAAGGCTTTTTTTCCACTGGAATTTACATTTACAACAAATGAACCAGCACAATGTAAGATAGATTATAAATTAAAAACAGATTATGAGAGTATGGAATACTATGTTGGTGGAAATACATTTTTTATCTACAACCACACAGAAAAACTATCGCTTCCAGGAGCTTCTGCAATGAATGCATCTAATCCTGAATTAAAGAATGATGGAGAGTATACTTTATTCATAAGATGTATAGATGGAAATGGAAATTATAACCAGGATGCGTATTCAGTTAGTTTCTGTGTTGAAAAAGGTCCTGATACAACTCCTCCTGTAATAGTTGACTTCAATATTCCAAGTGATAGTCCTGTTCAATATAACCAGAGTGAGTTAGATTTGGAGGTTTATGTAAATGAGCCTTCTAATTGTAAGTGGAGCAGAGAGGATAAATCCTATGACTTGATGGAAGGTGAGATGCAGTGTGATACAGAGGTTTGGGAGATGAACAACAGGAATGTTTATACATGCAAGACAACTTTGACAGGAATTAAAGACAGACAGGAGAATAGTTATTATATTAAATGCAAAGACCAGCCATGGGCTAAAGAGGGTGACAGAAACACCAATGTCCAGAGTTATGAGTATGTTGTTATTGGAACTCAGCCACTGAATATAATAGATACAAAACCTTCTGGAGAGATGGCTGATTCAACAAGAGTTGTTGCTGTTTTCCTAGAAATAATAACTGATAATGGATATAAAAATGGAGAAGCAAGGTGTTATTATTATAATGACAGGTATAACAGTCCTCCTTCAAGAGAAGAAGATTATGTGCTTTTCCTAGAGACAAACTCAAATAAACACAAGCAGAGGCAGGATTTGCCAAGAGGGAATTATACTTATTTTTTCAAGTGTGTTGACTTAGGTGGAAATGCAGATTATAATTCAACTAGTTTTTCAGTAAGAATTGACAGGCAGCCTCCTATTATAACAAGGATCTACAAAGAAGCAGGAGAATTAAAACTAATACTCAATGAAAAAGGAGATTGTAGTTATAGTAATACTGACTGTAATTTTGAAATTGATGATGGTATTAGCATGTACACACTGGATGAAGAAATTCATACAACCAATTGGGAGGTAAATAAAAATTATTACATAAGATGTAAAGATAAATATGAGAATCAACCTAATCCTAATTCATGTTCAATGATTATAAGACCTGTTGAAATTTCAACTGATGACCGGGAAGATGGATGGGATTGGGGAGTTGAGATTTAAAAACTAGAAAATGAACTCTCTGTATTTTAGAGGTATTAACTAAGAATGTTAAAAAATATTAAACTAAGGAGAAGAGGAGCAGAAAGTAAAAGCAGATTCATAGATTGGAAGATTAAACATAAGGGAGAGGATTTTTCTCAATTTAAATCAGGTATATCAAACTTAAAAATATAATGAAAGAAAAAAGAGGTCAGATAACTGTATTTGTTATAATAGGAATCTTAGTAGTTGCAGTTGTTGGAGGTTTTGTTTTTCTTGAATTAAATGACTTGAATATTGAAAGAATAAATCCTGAAGTAGAACCTGTTCATTCTTTTGTAGAAAGTTGTGTTGAAGAAAAAGCAAAAGAGGCTGTGTTATACACCAGTAACAGAGGAGGATATTATAAAATTCCTGAACCTTCTGTTCAGGATAACTTTCCTTATTATTTTTATAACAAAGAAAACTATATGCCTAGTAAAGAAAAAATTGGATCAGAGATATCTAGATATTTTAATGATAAACTAAAAGAGTGCATGAATTTTGAAAGTTTTTCTGGTTTTGAAATAAATCCCGGGGAGGTAAAAAGTGAGGTTTCTATTTACGATGAAACTGTTGCTTTTGATGTAGAATATCCAATAAGTGTTACTAAAGATAAAAAATCTTATTTTTTTAAAGGATTTCAGACAGATGTTCCCTTAAGATTAGGTGTTGTTTATAATGCAGTTGAAGTTTTTATCGGAGAGCAGATGACTCATGAGGGAATCTGTATTACCTGTCTTTATGGAATTGCAGAAGATAATAATTTCAAAGTAAATGTCCTTTATCCTGATTATGAAACAGCAATATTTGTCTTTATAGATGAAAATCCAAAGTCAGTTAGTGAAGAGTTTAGTTTTAATTTTGCAAATAAATATAAACCCAAAACACTATGAAAAAAGCAGGTTTATTTTTTTTAATTGTAATTCTAATTAATTCTAGTTTTGTTTATGCTCAGGATTTAGAGGAGATAGAAGAAATTGAGGGAAATGATTACAGTCATCTTTATGGATTTTCAGAATATGGTGGAGAGTATCTTATTGCTGATAATGTAAAAGAATCAGATGAAGAATCTTTGGTTATTGATGAAGGAGGTTCATTAAAATACAGAGAGAAAAATCAGGATGAATACAGGATTTTTGATAATTTAAAAGAAGATTCTAAATTTAAATTTAAAGATGGAAATCTAATTGAAGCTGATTTTGTTGTAGGAGATGAAGAGGAAGAGACAGAATACAAACTAGGAAATTACAAGTACAAACTTCCAGAAGGAAGTCATATCATCCTAAAAGATAACAAGCTAGTAATAGAGATTCCTGAAGATGCAGAAATTTCAAGGCCTGAACAACTTGATGAAGATAAGGAAAATGTCCTTGATGAAGTTGTTTTTGTTGGAGAAGAAATAACAATAAATATTGATGATGAAAAATATGTTTTTGAGAGTGTGAAGCTTGATGATATTCAAAGCAGGTTGTATTTTGATAATAAGTTAGGTGAGTTCTATGTTAAAAAAGGAGTTGTTGACAGAATAGAGATTGGAACTCTTGCTAAAGCTGATGGAGAGGAGTTTTATGACTATGATACCTATCTTTTGTTTGACAAAAGCAAAAGTGAGGCTAAAGAACTTGGAAAAGCTTTTATTGTTTTTTATGATGAGGATAAGATAGCTTTTGGTGCTCCTGAAGGTGGTGAGTCAGCTTCCCTATGGTTTCTTCCAGGACATTCCAGAGGTGTTGAAATTAGTGATAATGATTTTCTTCTGGTTCAGGCTGGTAGTGATAAAATGGAACAGAGTAGTTTTGTCACTATTGAGAAAAGAGCTGGTAGAATTAATCTTGTTAGTGCTGATGGTCCTTTTACTGTTTACACAGGTCAGCAGTTTGCAGAGTATGTTGAGGGTTATCTAAAAGCTGGAACAGTGCAGATAGCATCTACTGGAATTCACAGCAGGTTTGCTAATCAGGGAAAAGACAGTATTAATTTTCAGATAAGAAGCAGGGATGAGGATGGTAATGCATATACAGCAAGTTACACAGACCCTAAAACAGGAAAGACTCACACATGGAAGCATGATTTGGATTATTATATAACTGATATTGGTGGTTTTGCAAAAAAAACAGAAGAAGAGGCAATATACAATAGAGTTTCTTTTTATAAACTAACCCAGGAAAACCGAGAGAAGTTTTTTGATATGTATAAGCAAAATTCTAATAAAGCATTGTCTCTTATTACAAAACCCATTACTGAAATGAATAATGTTCTAAGAAATTATGTTATTTCTTATGAAAGCAAGGTTGAATTTACAGATTATGGAAATAAAGGATCTTATAAAAGTGCTTTAGAGGATTTAAAAGCTCATAACAATGGAAGATTTGACCCTTATGAAGACGGTCCTAGTGGAGATTTAGGTCATGGAACAACTCATGGTATTAATAGTTATATAAGAGATAAAATAGCTCCAAAAATCCCAGTTAGACAGGAAGGAGCTTATACTGTTTTAGGAGGATACAATGGATTTTATTTATTGAATGGAAAGGCTGTTATTTTAAAGGAACCTAATATTAATTTTAATCATATTAAAAAATACATTCATAATGATTTATCAGGAGAAAGTTTTTATATGGCTGCAAATGGTGATTGGAAATATCAGCCTCTTTATATTTTTGATGAATTAACTGCTTATACAAATGGTGCAATTGTTTCTAATCAGCTTAACAGAAGAGAGAGCGCTTTATTAGGAGAATCAATGGCTGCATCTCTTGCAGTTGGAGCTGCTGTTGAGCATTATGATAAAAATTACTGGAATAGTCCTGATGGAGAAAAATTCAGGAATTTTCTAGCCTATAGTACGGAAAGATCAATGGATGCTCATATAAAACAGCAACAGAGATTTTATGGTATTGAAGAAGCAGGAGCAAAAAATAAAATTAAAAATCTTCTTTATCCTTCTACACAAGAATTTATAAAAAGAACCTATGGAGAATCCTGGACAAGAAAGGTATTGGGATTCTAATTTATATCTTAAAAATATTACTATTATGTAGTAATGAAAAATAAAAAGATTTATAAACTTGTTTTTCCTATAAAATACATGAAATCTAAACAAAAAATTCCAAGAAGAAATTTTTTAAAAGCCAGTGCAGCAGGTTTAGCTGGGATTTTATTAGGAGATGTATTGGGAAATGAAAATTCAGCAAGAGCTGATGTCTTTTATGTCTGGGTAAATGGAAGAAAAGTCCCTGTTGCTGTTGATGGTTCAGGTCCTGATGACATGGCTGGTCCTCCTGGAAGAGGAGCAAGAAGAGAGGCTATAAGAACTATTAGAGAGGAGCAAGCAGAAGAAACAAGACATGTTAGATTTCCTCATGGAGAGATATTGCCTGTTGATCCAAAATATGAACAACCTTACCTTTCTCCAGGTCAGAAACTTCTTATAAGAGAACTTGAGATAAATGGCCCTAAAGAGGGTAGAACCTATGTTAGTTTTAACACTCCTCCAAGAGATTTTCCAGAACCTTATGTTTTTTTAGGAGAGCAAGGAGTAGAAATTTCTGCTCCAGCAGGAAAAGAAACAGGAAGTGTAGAATTTTTAAGAGGCAATAGATATGTTGATATTCAGAGAGGAGAATCACTTGCAATTATAGCAGGTGCAGAAAATTCACCTCCTGGAAAAATTAATGTAAGGAAACCTAATCCTAAGCCTTTTAGATTATATGACCAGGGTGCTATAATTGAAACTCAGGGTCCTTTTTTTGCTGTTCTTGGAGATCAGTTTGTTAACTATGGTTTAGATTCTAGAACAGGAAGATTAGAATTTCAAATAGGAGAAATTCCAGAAGATGCAGGATATGAAGGTAAAATACCTCCTGATATTAGGATGAAGTTTGGAGATCATAAAGGAAGAGTCATTCAGACTAGCCAGGGGAAGGTTGATTATGATATAATCAGAGAGGGTTATAGAATTGTTGAAAAACATTCTCCGATTATCACACTTCAATAAATTCTTGTTCAATAAGATTTATTAATAAAGTTTTTTTAGTTATGAGATGATAAAAAGAGGTAAAAAAGCACAGGGCAGTAGTATTGGTATATCTTTTTCAACAATATTCTCAATAATACTCATAATATTTTTTTTAGTTATAGCTTTTATGGTAGTGAGATCTTTTTTAAAAACCAGAGATTGTGCAAAAGTAGGTCTTTTTTCTGATGATTTTAAGGAGACAATTGATAGAGCCTGGAACAGTCAGAGTGATGATTATGAATTTAAAAGCACTCTTCCAACAAATGTAGAGTTTGTCTGTTTTGCAAATCTGTCAAAAAGTCTCAGAGGAGATTATGAAAATATTGGTCTGGATTTAAGTGTTTATGAAGGAATGGAGTCTAATCTTTTTCTTTATCCAATAGGGTCTGCATGTAATATGGAGATGTATGAGATAAAACACCTGGATATTGAGTTTATAACTAGATCTTCAAATCCTTTTTGTGTTCCTGTCGAGGATGGTGTTGTTAGAATGAGAATTATAAAACTATTCAATGAAGGTCTTGTTAAAATAAGAGAACCAAAAAATCAGGAAATTTCCTAATAAAAGGTTTAAAATGAACCTAAAAAAAAGCCAGGTGACAGCATTTGTTATATTTGGGATAATTTTAATAGTACTTGTTTCTGGTTTTATTTTTCTTGAATCCCATATTTTTAATTTTAATTTAAAAAAAATAGGTAATGAAATAGAACCTATTCATTTAATAATTGAAGATTGTGTTTCAGAAATAGCAGAGAGGGCTGTTCTGCATGTTGGAAAAAAAGGAGGTTATTATGAGGAAATTCCAGAACCTTCATTTGAGGGAAGATTCCCTTATTATTTTTATGATGGAAAAAATTACATTCCTGATAAAGAAGAAATTGAGCATGAACTCAGCTTATACATGAACGAGAGACTTCCAGATTGTGTTGATTTCAGTGATTTTTCTGACCTTGATATAGATAGAGGAAAAGTATACAGTAATGTTTTAATTAAAGATGAATCAGTTATTTTTGATATTGAGTATCCTGTTAGTATCACCAAGGAGGGTGAAAAAACTTATTTCTTAAGGGATTTCAAGACTGATGTTCCAGTAAGGTTAGGAAAAATATACAATGCTATAAGAATCTTTACATTTGACCAGGTAAAACATGGTAATGATACATGCAATGTTTGTTTAAATGCAATAACAAGAGGAGATTATTTTAGAGTCAATGTGTACAACATAAATGAGAATGCTACACTATTTACTTTTATTGATAACAACTCTTCACTTCAGGAAAGATTTATATTCAATTTTGTAAATAAATACAATCAAACTTTGACAAGATGAGAAAAAAAGCAATTGGTATGAGTTTTAACTGGATTTTTGCAATTATTGTAGGAGGAATAATTCTGTTTTTTGCAATTTTTACTGCAAGCAAGATTATAGGAACTGGTGAAAAAACTGTTTTTACAGAAAGTGCAGCTAGATTTATATCTCTTTTTGATCCTCTAGAAACTGGATTAGCTTCTGGAAAATCAATGGAGATTGGATTTAGAAACAAAGTTAAGACCTATTATCAGTGTGATTCTGTTTTAAACCCTCCGTTTGGTAAAAATTACATCTCCTTTTCCCAGGAGACTCTTGGAAGAGAGGAAGCTGAAGAAGGCTACAGAATAACTGTTGTAGATAAATATGTTTTTGCTGAAAATGAGGTTCAGGGAAATAATTATTATATTTTTTCAGTGCCTTTTTTTATGCCTTTCAAGGTTTCTGATTTGGTAATTGTAACTGCTGGTGATTACTGTTTCTATGACTCTCCTGACATAATCCAGGATGAGCTTCAAAGATTAAATATAAACAATGTGCATTTTGTAAACTCATCAGAAGATTGTGATGGCATAAGTGTTTGTTTTAAATCAGGAAATTGTGATATTGATATTTCCCTGACTGGAAGTTATGTTAAAAAAAATAGTGAAACTTTATATTTCATAGGAGACCTTTTATATGCTGCTATCTTTTCATCTCCAGAGATATACGAATGCAATGTTAGAAGATTAAAAAGCAGGCATAATGAACTAGCTAAGATCTACATTGAAAAAATTGATATACTCAAAAGAGTGAACTGTGAATCAAAAATAGGACCTAAACTATCCAGAACAATAGGAGATATTGAAAGTTCAAGAGATCTTATCTATCTACTGGATGAAATCGAAGATATAGATTCAATAAACGAGGCTGCAGTTACAGGATGTCAACTATACTAGTAAAGATTTCAAAAACATCAAAAATCAAAAGATTTTTGTGCCCAGAAAATTCAGAAGAATGAAGAATTTTCTGAATCTTTAAGCAAACCAAGACTCAAAAGGGGGGTGAAAGATTTCAAAAACATCAAAAAATAAAAATATCAAAATGAAAAAAGCTCAGATAAAAATACAGGAAATGGCATTTATGATAGTTGCTCTTATGTTTTTCTTTGTTTTAGTAGGTTTATTTGTAGTAGCAGTTTTCATGGGTAATCTAAGAGAGGAGGCAATGAAAATAGCTGAAGAGAGAACTCTTTCAGCTCTAGTTAATTTAGCAGACTCTCCTGAATTCAGTTGTGTTGCCTCAAAATCAAACTGCATTGATGCTGACAAACTAATAGTTTTACTAGATAAGGATAATTATGAATATTTCTGGCCTTTTAGTAGTTTAAAAGTTGTGAGACCAAGTGGTTTTGGAAAAACTGAAGAAGAGATGATTAAATGCACTTATGCTGACTACAATGCCTGCAAAGGAGGCTCTCTTGTGAAATCAATTAAAACACCTGTGCCCTGTCCTATTGAATATAATCCTTGTACAGATACTAAATGGGTTAAAGGTTACATAGCTTCAAAAAAACCAGAAAGTGACCATGTAATTGCTGCTAAATCTCCAAGGGATTTTTCACCTGGAGATAAATTCACTCTAACAAAAATAAGCGGACAATTCATTGATCCTCAGCATATGAGAGATATACTTGATTGCTCTAGTACAACTTATGTAAAAGGTGCTATGAGTGGCCCTCAGGGAAGATTTTACAATAAAAATCAGCCAGTTGGAAAAAAATATTTTCTACATCAGCTTAAAACTGTAAATGTTCCTGCTGGTGCAACTGAGTTTATAGTATTTTTTGAAGATGATAGAATAAGGGATAATATAGGTGGATGTGATTATGAGATAAGAATAGAATCAACTGTAGAGGAATGTACTCCTGTACAAGAAGAAGAGTGTTATGAAGAGGTTCTTGTTCCTGAAAAATGTGATCTTAATTGCGATGTTTTTGATATTTATGATAAAGATGTTGAGAATGAAAGAAAGGTATCAAGTTATGTTGCTCTTTGCAGAAAAATGTATGAAAATGGATACACTTATGACAAATGTGAGGTTGCAATGCTGGTTGCAGGAACTAAACTAGATAGAGGAGAGTAGTATGAGAAAAAATAAAAATAAAAAATTTGTTAAATCAAAATATGCCCAACATGAAATAGCAGGATTTGTAATTATAGTTGCTATTGTAGCAATAATTGGAGTTATTTTTCTATCTTTGTATGTTACAAAAGGTCCTTCTAAAGGGACAAGTATTGAGATATCTAATCTTCTAGAAGCAACTATGTATTATACATCAGATTGTGCTATAAATTTTGTTCCCCAGTACAGAGAAATTCAGGATTTAATCAGAACTTGTTACAAAAGCCCTAATCAGAACTGTATTGACGGCAGGAGTGTATGCAGTGCTCTTGAGGAAAATCTCATGGAAGTTCTTGGTGAATCACTGAGAGTTAGTCCAGAATCTCCTTACAGAGCTTATAATCTGAGGATATATTATGATTCTTTAAATGATCTTGAACCAGATGAGGAAATGATTAATTTTGGAGATGGAAAGTTTGAGGGTTGTGTTTCAAAACCTGGAGGAAATCATCTTATACATGTTAGTGGATTTAGTTCAGGAAGATTGAGTGTTAATCTAGAAGTATGTAAAGGTAGTTAAAATATATTATAAATGATAATTTAATTTAAAAATAAATTTTTCTCTTAAATATTGAATCTAAAATGAAAAAGTATGTGATAACCTCTGAAAGTGTAACTGAGGGTCATCCAGATAAAATATGCGATCAGATTTGTGATGCTATTTTAGATAACCTTATAGCCCAAGACCCTGATTCAAGAGCAGGTGTTGAATGCATGATAACAACAGGCAGTGTTTTTATAACTGGAGAGATAAAAACCAGAGGATTCTTAGATGCAATAAAGATAACAAGAAATTGTCTGAAAGAAATAGGTTATACAGATGTTAGATTTGGAATAAGTTATAAAGATGCAGGTGTATGGACAGGTATTAAAGAACAAAGTCCAGATATCTCTCAGGGAATTACAGAGGGTATGGGAGAGGATAAGGAACAGGGTGCTGGAGACCAGGGAATGATGTATGGTTATGCATGTAATGAGACAGAAGAACTAATGCCTCTTCCTATTATGCTTGCTCATAAACTGACAAAAAGATTATCTGTTGTAAGAAAAACAAACATAATAAGAGGTTTGGGTCCTGATGGAAAATCTCAGGTTAGTGTGGAGTATGAAAATGGAAAACCTCACAGGTTGACAGCAGTAGTAATTGCTCAGCAGCATATAGAGGACATCTCTGAAGAAACTATTAAAAGAGAGATTCTTGAGAAGGTAGTATCTCCTATTTGCAAAGAATATATGAATGAGCAAACAAAAATTCATATCAATCCTACTGGAAGGTTTGTAATAGGAGGTCCAGAAGGAGATGCTGGATTAACTGGCAGGAAGATTATTGTAGATACTTATGGTGGTATTGGCAGACATGGAGGAGGAGCATTCTCAGGCAAAGATTCTAGTAAGGTAGACAGAAGTGCTGCTTATATGGCAAGATATGTAGCTAAGAATATTGTTGCAGCAGGTCTTGCTGATAAATGTGAGGTTGCCTTAAGCTATGCTATTGGAGTTTCAAAACCTACAAGCATCAGAGTAGATTGTTTTGGAACTAATAAGATTCCTGAAGAAAAAATATCTGAACTAGTTTATAAAAACTTCAATCTGACACCTCGAGGAGTCATAGAAAGTCTGAATTTAAAAAGACCTATTTACAAAAAAACAGCTGCATATGGGCATTTTGGGAGAAATGATCCTGACTTCACATGGGAGAAAACTGATAAAGCAAATATACTCAGAGAGGCATTAACAGCAAGCCATTCATATAAATAAGAAAGACATATAAAAACTATCTAAAACTCTTACTTATACCACTTGTCCAAAAACTCGGAAGAGGATTACTGATAAATCCTTTGAAACTATCACCATAAATATAAGCTAAACCTTTGTTTTCCTTGAATTTTTCAAAAAAATCACTTTCCTCTTCATAAATTTTCTGTATTATTTTCCTCTCAAAATTTTTTTGTAAAAGAGAGGAGGGTTTGAGAATTAGAAAATCACTCTGCCTAAGTATATTTACATCTAAATTTGATGAATTCTGAGAGATAAAAAATATATTCAAATTTTTATGCCTTGCAACCAGAATAAGCTCACTAAGAAACTTATTAGCACTACTCATAGAATTCCTGGAGCTGAATAATATACCTCCTTCATCAACTAAAACAAAAGAATCATTTGTTAGCTGAGAGATATCTGATGCTATTTTTATCCAGGAAGGCATCTCTTCTTCTTTAAATCCTATTGCATAACAATCCTTGCCTGTTTTTGCATGAAGATTTTCTAAGAATTTTATTCCAAATGCTGTTTTTCCAGAACCTCTTGCTCCTAATATAACACCTATCTTGCTATCTGAATCAATAAGAGAATTTTCCCATTTTTTATAATTTCCTTCTATTGACTGAATTAACTTAATATCCTCATAAACAGGAATAAGCTTTGATCTTTTTTTCATTACTCTCTTTTTTTTAATTACTTTATCTGATTTTTTTACTAAAAAAGAGATTCCTTTAAATCCATAATAAGGTATTTTAATTATAAAAAAAAGAGATTTTAATAAGAATCTTTTTTTATTTTTTTTCTTTTTAACCATGAGAAAACAAGGAATTCAGGTATTATAAAATTAATTAAAATCCAGAAACTTTATCTTTTTTCTGTTTTGTTTTCTGCTCAGAGGAGGTTTCCTTAGCAGAGGTTTCCTTAGCAGAGGTTTCCTTAGCAGAGGTTTCCTTAGCAGAGGTTTCCTTAGCAGTATATTGAG
>WJLK01000041.1 GCA_014728565.1 Candidatus Pacearchaeota archaeon | reverse complement strand
TGTCGTAAACAGCCCATGATAACCCCAATAAGATTCCAGAAATAAAGAGATATTTCAATCTTTGATTAGAATCATATTTTTTAATAAAAAACCATGACCATAATAAAAAGAGAGAGGCTAGTTGAATCGGACTTATAAATGGAGCCATATACCATACAATTGGAGATAGAAGCATTAACCATAGTGCTTTTTTATTATTGGTTATCTTATAAACTGAATAGATTATCAATGCTAGTATGATTAGGTTGCTTATTTTAAAAAAAATATAGCTTTTAAATAGAAAAACAAAGGGAGATTGAATAAACCCATACAGATAAGAATGAGAACTTCTTATTTTAGCTTTATACTCTCCTGCAAAAAATTTTGCGACATTTGAATAATCTGCAATGTCCACATTACCATAAAAATTAGTTGCAAAGGTTACTATAATTAGTATCAAAAAAACTATAAAAATTTTTTTGAAATTTTTTAAGGAATTTGTTTTATTTCTCATATTAATTTACCACGACTAGAGATCCTAAAATTATAAACAATATTCCAGCCCATTTATAAATATTTAAGTCTTCTTTAAGATACTTCCATGAAATTAGATTAATCCATATGTAAACAAAGCTATTTAAAGGATATAAAACATTTAAACTTCCCATACTCAGGGCAATGAGATATATCAGTGCTGTTATCCCCAGAAAAATAATTCCAAAATACAAAAAAGGGTTTTTAAAACATATCTTTTTATGAGTAAATTTTTTTAAAAAAAAGTTTCCTAGAGCTCCAATGAATGTTGATATAATTACTAGGATAATTGCTAATGTACTAGTGTCTGCCATTATAATTTCCTCCTAATCCAACAAATACCACTCCAAAAAAAATAATTAAAGAACCAATTATTTTATTAAAAGAAAGTGTTTCTGTTATAAATATGAAGGGGGATAAAAAAGAGACCCATAGGTAACTTGTTGCTAAAATAGGATATAAGATAGATAACTCTCCCTCTCTATAAGATAGGATCATAAAAAGAATTGCAATAAAATAAAATAAAACTCCTGTTATTAAATAAGGGTTAAATAAAAAAGATAAATTAAAAACAAGGCTAAATGAGGCTTTTTTCCACAATAATTGTCCGACTCCTCCTATAAGTGAAGATATTGTAATAAAAAATATTGCCTTTATTGATGTGTGCTTCATAATCCTTTACCTCTTTTTTTTAAAAATTAAAATGTTTATAAATTTATGGTGGTATATTCTACATATAAAAATTTTTAAAGCTATAGTGATGATAAATAATATGTTGTTTAATGAAAAAATTAGTGTTATTGCTCCTGCAAATAATGAAGAAGATGTTGTTGAAGAGTTTGTTAAAAAAACATATGAAACTTTCAGAAAATATCAATTAAAGGGGGAAATTGTAGTTGTAGATGATGGGAGTACAGACAAGACACTAGAAATTTTAAAGAGGTTACAGGAAGAGATAAGAATCCTTCGCATTATCTCTTACAAAAGAAATAAAGGTTTAACTTATGCTTTTACAAAAGGGATTAAAAATTCAAAATATGATTACATTGTTTTTCTTCCCTCTGATTTAGAATCCAATCCTCTCGAGGACATCCCTAAATTATTAGGAGGGATTAATGAAGGTTATGATATGGTGATTGGATATAGGGATAAGAAAAAAAGAGGTGGTTTGATTAAAACAATTTCTTCAAATTTATTTAATCTGATAACAAGTATTTTTTTTAAAGGAAAATTTAAGGATGTTGGGTGGGTTAAAGCTTTTAAAAAAGAGATATACTATAATATTGAGGTGTTGAGATCTGACTGGCATAGGTTTTTAGTTATTCTTGCTGCTAATGAGGGATATAGAATAAAAGAAATAAAGACGAATTTCTATCCTAGAAGAAAAGGAAGGTCTCATTTTGGTCGTTTTGGTATTGGAAGAGCATATGGAGGATTGATTGATTTAATAGTTATTAAATTTTTAATTTCTTTTTCAAAAAAACCAATGAGAATTTTTGGTATACTGGGAGGGGTATCAATTTTCTTAGGATTTATTGTAAGTCTATATGTTATTTATTTAGACATAATGTTGGGATCTATTGTTGAAAGAGTTCCTCTAATCCTGTTAGGTGTTCTTTTGATTTTAACAGGATTCAATCTTTTTTCTTTAGGATTCCTAGCTGAATTAATTGTTTCAATTAATGAAAGAAAAGAAATAAAAAATTAAAATGTGTGGAATATTTGGTTTTTATGGATTTAATAACAGAAAACTTTTAAAGAATATGTCCAAGATTCTTTTTCACAGAGGTCCTGATCAAGAGGGTTTATATGAAGAAGAAAAAATATCCTTAGGAAATAGGAGATTGAGCATTATTGATTTAAAAAGAGGTAAGCAACCAATTTTTAATGAAGATAAAAAAATTGTAGTTGTTTATAATGGAGAGATTTATAATTTTAAAGAATTAAAAGAAGAATTAAAAAAAAAGGGTCATAAGTTTAAAACAAACACTGATACTGAGGTTATTGTTCATTCATATGAAGAATATGGATATGAATGTATAAAAAAATTCAATGGAATGTTTGCTTTTGCATTATGGGATAAAAGAAAGGAGCTTTTATTTATAGGAAGAGACAGGCTTGGAATAAAACCTTTATATTATTACTTTGATAAGAAAAAATTTTTATTTGCTTCTGAAATAAAGGCGATACTTGAGGATAAAAGTATAAAAAGAGAGTTAAATAAAGAAACTTTGATAGATTATCTCGCTTTTCAAAATATTGTAGATGACAAGACATTTTTTAAAAACATTAAACTTTTATTGCCTGGACATTATCTCGTATTGAATAAAAAAAAGACTGCAATAGAAAGATATTGGGATGTTGATTATGAAAAAACTGAGGATGATAATATTGAGAATATTGTAAAAAAATTTAAAAAGATTTTTTCAGAATCTGTAGATAGGCATTTAATAAGCGATGTTTCTCTAGGATCCTTTTTAAGTGGAGGTTTTGATTCAGGTTCTGTTACTCTTCTTTCAGGAGAATCTTATAAAAAAAGATTGCCTGTGTTTACAGGTTTATTCAAGGAAGGTGGTAAATACAACCCTTCAAAATATTCTAGAGCTATTGCAAGAAAAATAAAAGGTAAGATAAAAGAATCTTGGATAACTTCAAAAGACTTTAGAGAGAATGTCGAAAAAGTAATTTATCATCTAGATGAACCAAGAGTAGGAGTTGCAGCAGTATCTATGTATATGGTATCTAAATTAATATCGGAAAATGTTAAGGTGGTTATGACTGGGGAGGGAGGGGATGAAATTCTATTGGGCTATCCTGTTTACAAATCTGCTTTAATACAGGAGAGCATAAAAAAAAATCCCTTATCCCTCTTAAAAATTTTTTCATTGTTTGATAAATCAGAAGTATTTAGAGGGGGTTATTTTTTATTTTATCCTCTCTTTCAGAGAGAGGTCGGAAG
>WJLK01000040.1 GCA_014728565.1 Candidatus Pacearchaeota archaeon | reverse complement strand
TTTCCTTTAACCTCATGAAAAAACATTTTTTTATTTTCAGAAAGAATAGCCTTGTAATTTTTTCCAATACTTTCTAAGCTTAAAACATCAAATAGAGAGACAGGATAATTAGTTTCTCTGATTTCTTTATTATTAATTTTGATCTTCTTCTCGTTTATTATTTTTTTCAATTCTTTTTTATTCCTAACTAATCCCAGTAGGTCTCTCATAATGATTATCAGAGGTATTGAATCTTTATGATTGTGTTTAGGAATTGCTAGATATTTTGTTCCTTTTCTTGGAATAGGCCAAAATTTTTCAATCTTATTTCTTTTTAGATGCATCTTTACTTTCCTCCTGTTTTGGTAATTTTTTAAATTCTTTTTCTTTTTTCTCTTTTTCAATTGATTTTATTCTTTTTTTATCATCTATATTTAAGTCCTGAATTTGAAGGTTTGATGGATTAAAATAAACATTAATCTTTGTTCCATCCTTCTTTGTTCTGTTAATACCCTCTATACTTACCCTGATTCTTTTTAAGTCAACAGAACTTGTTTTTCCTGTTTTTTTCTTAAATTCTCCTCTTAAAATTTTAACTTCATCACCTTTTCTTAGTGGAAAGTTTCTTCTTTTATATTTTTCTCTGAGTTTCTTATTCAGATTACAGGAAAGTAAATTTCTTCTTGTTTTAAGTGGAGCATTAGCTAGATATTTTCTCTGTTTTCTAGGTTGTTTGCTTGACTTCCATTTATTTGAAAATTCTTTTTTCATCTTACAATATATATTTGCTTATTTTTCCTACTGAGGGCCACCTCTCAAATACCTCCTTAGCAACAGGCCCTTTAATTTGTGTTCCTTTTGGATTTCCTTTTTCGTCCTTTAATAATGCAACAGCATTGTCCTGAAAAGCAACTCTCTGACCATTTTTTCTTCTGAACGGATTTTTCTGTCTTATAACAATAGCATCAAAAACCTGTCCTTTTATCTTGTAATAACCTTTTCTGACTGAAACTTTGACCCAATCTCCTATTTTTGCATATTGCTGTCTTCCTTTTGTTGTTTTACCTCCCTTAACACTGACAATCTTAACAATTCTTGCTCCAGAGTTGTCACTGGCTAAAACCAGGCTTCCTATATTAAGTCCTCTTGTTAATTTAGCAGCTGTACCTTTCATTTTAAATCCCTATAATTTTCTTGTTACAATAAAATTTATTATCTTACTAATGGGCCGACATTCTTTAATCTCAATAGAATCTCCAATTCTAACCTCATTAACTAATTCTGGAGGAAGTCTAGCATGAAGTTTTGTTTTTCTTTTTGAGTATCTTTCATATTTTTTAATGTATATTGTTCTTTCAAATTCAATAACAACTCTCTCTGGAAATTTTTTTATTACTTTTCCTCTAAAACTTCTGCCTCTAAGGCTTACTGATTTTCCACCTATATATAATGTTTTTTTCTTTTCTTTTTTCTTGGTTTTTTTATCTGTCATTTTTTTGAGGTATTAATTTAAGTGTAACATGACTTCTTTTGTGTCTTCCCTGACCAAATCTTCTATAAGGTCTTGAAGCAATATTAGCCATGCAGAACAATCTGCATTTTTCTAATTCAATATCATTTAAAACAGCATTAGCTTTTAAACTTTCCAGTAACCTAATAAATTCAAATGTTGCTTTTATAGGATACTCTCCACTCATTATTCCTTTTTTATGAGGGACCTCTCCTCTGATTGGAATTGGTTTCTTCATCTTAGATACCTCCTTTAGTTTGAGAATAGCTTCCTCAATATCCTTTCCTCTTATAAATTTACAGATAGCTACAGCACTTTTTGTTGAAATGCGAATATCTCTTCCATTGACAACAGCCTCTGTTTTTTTCTTTTCAGGTTTTATATGTTTTTTTCCAGTTTTCTTTTCTTCTTTTTCAATTTTATCCTCTAGTTTCTCTTTTTTATCTTCCTGTTTTGTTATTTCCTCTGCAATTTTTTCTTCTGCTTTTTCAATTGTTTCTTTTTTCCCCTCAACTTTCTTGATTTCCTCTTTAACAGTTTTTTTCTCCTCTCTAGCTGCATCCTTCTCAATTTGATTTTTTTCTTTCCCTAAATCCTGAATTTTTTTATTTTCTTCCATTTATTTTACACTCCTTGAGGCACTTGACCTAGTTGCACCAACACCTGCTGATCCATGTTTTACTTTATTTCTTGTAACAGAAAATTCTCCTAACCTGTGACCTAACATCTCTTCAGTTATATTAACAGGAACAAATTCTTTTCCACTATGAACTAATATCCTCATACCAATCATCTGTGGAACAATAATCAGATATCTCAGATGAGTTTTTATTGCTTTGTTTTTTTTCATTTTTTTATTAGCTCTTATTATGAATTTCTGTATTTCATCAGTCTGCCTAAATGCAGTACGTTTTTCATTACTTTTCAAGAGTTTTGCAAACTCTCTAATTTCCATTTTTTTCAGTTCCTCAATTGTTTTTTCCCTATACCTGAATTCTTTTTTCTTAAATTTTTCAGTTTCTTGTTCTGCCATTTTATTTCCTCTTTCCAGTTTTTTTAGGTTTAATATGGCCCACCTTTCTTCCAGGAGGAGCATTTCTCTTTGCAATTTTGCTTTTTATTCTTTTTCCACGACCGCCTCCAAAAGGATGGTCAATTGCATTTACTTTTACAGCAGATGTTCTGTGCCATTTTCTTCCTTTTGATTTCATTATTTTGTATCTTTTTCCAGCTTTTATAATAGGTTTCATTGTTCTTCCATCACCTGCTGAAATGCCCACTGTTGCTCTGCAATTTTCATTTAATCTTAATTTCCTTCTTTTTATAATCAATTCAACACATCTGTTATCTTTTGTCATTACTGTTCCAGAGGTTCCTGCTCCTCTTAGATATTTTCCCCCACTTCCAGGATAAGATTCAACATTAAATACTCTTGTCCCAGGAGGAATGTCTTTTAATTTTAGTATATTTCCAGGTTCAGACTTCCCATTTATCTCTATCTCCTGACCTTCATAAATGCCCTCTGGAGCAGGGATATAAAATTTTTTTTCATTAATTGAAATTCTTGCTATAGGTGCACTATGAGCTCCTGAATTAATAAGTTTATCTACTTTAGCTTTACCCGAGATATTCAAACTCGGATAGGTTATTTTATACCTGTAGGTTCTGGGTCTGACTCTATAAATCAGACTTCCTTTTCCACGTGCTTGCTGTGTTATTCTTTTTCCCATTTTAAATCATTCCTAGCTTTGTTGCAATATCAATTGCAGGATTTTTTTTATTTAATTTAATATAAGCTATTTTTTTATTTTTCTTTATAAGAGTGTTGATTGAATCAACTTTTACATCAAATATTTCTTCAAACTCTTTTTTAATTTCATGCTTTCTTTTTTTTCTATCAGTCTCTATAACCAGCATGTTATTTAATTCTATCAATCTTACTGCTTTTTCAGTTGTAATTGGTTTCATTTTTTCTTCCTAGTTTTTTTTGATTTTTTCTCTCTTTTCCTTTCTTATTTTAGTTTTCTTTGTTTTTCTTACAGTTTTTTTACTCTCTTTTTTAATCTTATCTATTCCTTTTAATTTTTCTAGTTCCCCTACTGCTTTTTCACTAAAGATTGTTAATCTTGCTCCATTATCTGCTAAATCACTAACAGTTAGCTGATTTGTTTTTAAGACATCAATTCCCTTTATTTTTAATTCTTCATCATTACCTATTACAAATAATAATCCTGCATTTTTCTTGTTTTTTCTTCCTCTTAATTTTCCTTTTCCAGCCCTTATTTTTTTATCCTGAATTCCTAAAGGATAGAATTCATCTAAAATTTTTCTTAAAGATTCAAAAAATTGCTTTGTTTTTAATTCAAAAATTTTCTCTTCAACTATTATTGGTAATTTTTTCTTTATTTTCTTTTCATTTAGTGATGTGTACTTTTTTTTCAAATCCTCTACTGAAGATACATAAGCAAGTGCTGAAAACAAAGCCTTTAAATTCTCTTTTTTATTTATTTTTTTTAAAAGAATTGTTCCTTTAGGAGAATGAGCTCTTCTACCACTTCTTGCAGAAGGAATAACAGCACCTATCCAGTTAAACTGAGTTCCCCTTCTCCATATTATTTTTCTAGGTATTCTTGAAAGTCCTCTACCTCTGTCAGACTTCCATACATGCCTTCTTTTTCTTTGCAATCCACTTGCTGACCTGTCCATTCCTGCCTGATATTTAGGAGAATACGGATGTTTTGTTTTTTCAGCTTCTGTAACTTTTCTTATTATGTCTATCCTTACAGTATCATCAAATATTCCTGTTGATATTTCTTTGATTTTTTCCCCATTTGTATCAAGTATCTGTACTCTCATTTTTTAAATCTCTCATATTCTGGTTTAAATGATCTCTCCCTTTTTCCTTCTTGATTAACTCCTGGATATGTTAAATCATGACTCCTTGCAACTTCTTTAAGAGTATCTCCGATAGCTTGGCCTTTTTTCCCTAATTCCATTTTTGCAATCCTATTTAAACTTAAAACTCCATCTCCCTCTCTATCTAAAACTGCATAATGTAACCCAGTTTTATCTTCAATTAATTTACCTCTATCAACCCTGCTGTTTATAAAATCAACTGTTAATCTAGGAGGATATGATATTGATGATAAAACAAATCTTACTGATGAGAGGGTTGGACCCTCACTTACCAAAACTGTTTCCACTTTATGAAATATATCTCTTAGATAATCAGTTGCTCCTTTCCAATCAATTTCCTGTTTTGCCATCATCTTAATTCAATAAATTCAAAATTTTTTTTAATTTGTTTTTTATGAGGTCTTAAAGGAGGAGTTATAATCAGTTGCCTTTTTACAGGTCCCTGAAAACTTCCTTGCAATACTATATATGATGTATTGATTTTTCCAAAATGTTTAAAACCCTGAGGAGGATTTATGTTTTTTTCACTTATGTTTCCTATGAATACTATTTTGCTGTTATAAACTACCCTTGTGAAATATCCCATCTGACCTGCCATTGGTTGGGTGAATTCAACTCTTGCTGGATGCCACGGACCTCCTGAACCAGGACCTCTCTGCCCTTTTTCAGTTTTATGAGTTTGCAATGTTAAACCAAATCTTTTTGTAGGACCTTGAGTTCCTTTTCCTTTTGTAACACCCCTTATGTCAACAAGGCCCTCTTTAAAAATATCAGAAACTGATATTTCTCTGTTAACATTATTTTTAACAAATTCTAATTTTTCTTCTTTAGTTCCAGACAATCCTATCTCAACAATATCTGGTGTTTTTTTAATTCCAGTTTTTTTAACTTGAGAATAAACAACAATTCTGATGTCTTCAAAATCCTCTTTTTCAAAATCATCGATTTTTTTCTTATAGTTTTTAGGAAATTTAATCTTCTTTTTTAGTTCTTTATCTAAGTTTTGATTAACAACCTCTCCCATGATTCTTTTATTTTTATAGAATCTAACAGAGAGAATTTTAATAGTAGGACACTCAATAATTGTAACAGGTATTGTTATTCTCTGACCCTTTGTAAGAGAATTTGGAGTGTTATCCTTTACATAAGCACTCTTCATGCCTATTTTATAACCAATAAAACCAAGCAAACCTGTTTCATTAGAAAAAGAATCCCAGTTAACTCTAGGAAGAATCTTTCTTGATCGTTTTCTTGGATAAAATTGAAGACTTCCTCTTCGTGGTTTACTATGTTTCGGCATTTTTCCAGTAATATTTTGATAACAGAAAATCTAAGATGCTTCTGAACCTGTTAGTTAAAACTAACTGTTATCAAAAACTATTTTACAAAAACCAAAAATTTTTGTAATTTATTCTAAAATTAACATCAAAGAACCATTTATAAAGCTTGCGGGAATTTGATTTAAATTTCTTAAGCTTCAAATTCACACTCTTTTTTTATCTTTCTTCCATCAATATCAAGCTCTCTTATTATTTTGCCTTTTCTTTTTGCCATTTCCCGGATTTTTGAAAAATCTTTTTCTTGTTTCAATTCCTCTGGAATTATTATATCCTCTATAAAAAAATCATGCTTAATCTCAATTTTATTGAAATCTCTAGCTTCAGGGTCAAAAATTAAATTGCTTATGAGATTGATATCTGAAGTTTTTAATTTACAAAAGTCAACTTTTGGTTTTTCCTCTCCTTTTGTACTTGGTTTTGCTGATTTTGGAGCTTTTGGTTTAATTTTTAGCTCACTATCACCTGTTTTAAAACTCAGACCAATAAATGAACTAGGAAATTTTTCACATAGATTAAGTATTTCTGTTCCAGACATCTCTCTTTCAATAATATACTGCTTTACTCCCATGAACTGTTTTTTATTCTGAAAATCCAGCTCTCCTGTTAAGTCCCTCGTGCTTACAACAACACCAGTTACAGATGTTTTTTCTTCTCCTAATTTTTCAGCCATAGCCCTAACAAATTCATTGCTGTATTCCTGAGTTGTGGATATAGAATATTTTCCAGATGTTTTTTTTGCCACAATCATTGCTTTGTTTTTAAATTCTCCTTTTGAGAATTTTTTGAACTGAAGATGAACTAATTCATCTGATTTTCCGTCAAATATCTTTTTTATAAAAAAATCCATAATACTAATTCTGAAATTTAATTTATAAATTTTTCTTCTTTTTTGAAATTTATAAATTAAAATAAAATCATCATCTGTCAATAAGTTTGTCAATATTTCTTAAAAAATTTAAAAGGTAATTTTATAAACAAATCAGACCTTATTTTTAGTAATGGATAAAACTGATATTAAGAATCTGATAAATTATGCTCTTATTATAGGCTTGTTTATTCTAGCGATTATTATAATCAACCCTATTATACAGCCTATTATTTTCGGGATACTCCTTGGATATATATTTCTTCCAATCTATAAAATTATTCTAAAAAAATTAAAAAATGAAAATCTTTCTGCAATAATTGTTTGTATAGCAATTATAGTAATCATATTTATTTCAGCAAGTTTAATGTTCACAACTCTGCTAAAACAGTCCATTAATTTTTATTTTGCAATTCAGAAACTAGATATGGTTACAGTTGTTAGGGAGATTCTTCCATCTAGCTGGTCATCAACAGAATTGTCAACAATTATTGCATCTTCAATAAGCACTTCAATATCAAACCTTCTGGCAGCAGTTCTATCAAGGTTTAACAACCTTGTGCTCAATGTTCCCGTAATTCTGCTAAAATTATTTGTAACTTTATTTGTGTTTTTCTTTTCTTTAAAAGATGGAGAAAAAGCAATAGAATATCTTAAGTCTCTCTCCCCCCTAAAAAAAGAAGTAGAGGAAAGATTCTTTAAACAATTCAGAGATGTTACTAATTCTGTCCTAGTAGGTCAGATAATTGTTGGAATTCTCCAGGGAATAATTGCAGGAATTGGTTATTTCATTTTTGGAGTTCCAAATGCTTTATTAATAACACTTCTAACAATCATAATTGGAATAATTCCACTAATAGGACCCTGGCTTGTTTGGATTCCAGTTGATATCTATTTATTTGCTTCAGGAAAAATCGGGGCAGGTATAGGTCTACTGATATACGGAGCTGTTTTAATAAACTGGATCGATACCATTGTAAGACCTTTAATAGTCTCTAGAAAAACACAGATAAATTCAGCAATAGTTATAATTGGTATGATAGGAGGTCTTTTTGTATTTGGTGTTCTGGGTTTAATAATAGGACCTTTAATACTAGCTTATGTTTTACTAGTATTTGAATTATATAGAAAAGATAAAATGGGTGATGATTTAATATTTAAAAAACTAGAAAAATGAAACTTAAAGTAAAGAGGTTGAAATTTTTTTCAGGAAGACCTGTCTGCATGATTCATCAGGATACAATAAAAAAGCTTGGTCTTCATCTAGGAGATAGGGTTTCTATAAAAAATAAACAAGGAAAAGAAATAGTTTCTATAATAAACGCAGTAACAGAGATACTAAGGCCTGAAGAGATAGCTCTGTCTGAAGAGATATTCAGGATACTTTCTGTTAAAGATAAGGAGATTGTAAAAGTTAAGTTTGATGAGAGGCCTCATGTCATCTCTGTTATTAAGAAAAAATTAGATGGACATATTTTATCAAAAAAAGAGATATATGAAATAGTAGAGAATATAGCAGATAACTCTCTTACTGAAGTAGAGGTTGCTTTTTTTATAATTGCAGTTTCTGAAAAAGGCATGAATTTAAGAGAAACAAAGAATTTAATTCAGGCAATGGTTGATAGTGGAAACAAGATGGATTTAAAAGGAAAAATTGTTGATAAGCATTCCATAGGAGGAGTGGCTGGAAATAGAACAACACCCATTGTAGTATCAATATGTGCAGCTTCAGGATTAACTATGCCAAAAACATCTTCAAGAGCAATAACAAGTGCAGCAGGAACAGCTGATACTGTTGAAACAATAGCAAAAGTGGATTTTCCAATAGAGGATATTAAAAAAATAATCAAAAAAACAAAGGCCTGTCTTATCTGGGGTGGTGCTCTTGGATTAGCTCCTGTGGATGATAAAATAATTAGGGTAGAGAAAATAATGGATATAGACTCTCCATCCCAGCTAACTGCAAGTATTCTCTCAAAGAAGATTTCAGTTGGAAGCAAGTACATAGTAATAGACATTCCCTATGGAAAATCAGCAAAAGTAACTAAAAGAGAAGCAGAGAAATTAAAAAAGAAGTTTGAGAAATTAGATGATAAATTTTATCTTAAATTAAAGATACTTTTAACAGATGGAAGTGAACCCATTGGAAGAGGAGTCGGACCCCTTCTTGAAATGAAGGATGTTTTAAAAGTTTTAAAAAGAAAGAATTCACCAGAAGACTTAGAGGAAAAATCAATTTTAATAGCGTCTGAATTACTTGAACTTTCTGGAAAAGTAAAAAAAGGAAAGGGAATTGAAAAAGCCAAAGAGTTGCTGAACTCTGAAAAAGCTTATAAGAAATTCCTGGAAATAATAAAAGCTCAAAAAGGAGATATAGATAAGATAGATAAAATAATTCCTAGATTCTCTTATAACATAAAGACAAAAAAAACAGCAAAAATCAAACATCTTAGCAATAAACTAATAAACAGATTAGCAAGAATTCTCGGTTCTCCTGATGATAAAGCTGCAGGAATTTATATCTATAAAAAGAAAAATGAAACTGCTAAAAAAGGAGAAAAGATTCTCACTCTATACTCTGTTTCAAAAGAAAAAATGACCTATGCCAAGAATTTCTACACGAAAAATAAAAAAAAGATTATAGAGTTTTACTGATTTCAAGTTTCTCTTATTATTTCAATAGTAAATGCTTTTTCCTGAAAATAAGTTAACTTCCTGATTTCTTCATCTGAAAACGGTTTTCCTAGAGGAACAACAACTTTGTCATCTTCTTCTCTCTTTATTACTGCAATGCAAATTCCTGTAAATTCTTTTAAAGGTTCATTCACACCAAGAACATAAGCATCAATCTCTCCACTATCTGGAGCCCTAGTGCCTGAAATAAAACCATAATTAATAGGATATATAATTGTATTTAGGATTTGGATGCCTGCTTTTAATCGGCCTGTCTATTCTAATTTTTATTATTTTTTCCTAGATATTTAGTTGCACAGTTCATATGAGAAAAAGAATATTTAGGTATAAATAGTTTATCAGATTTCAATACAAAATATGATGAATAGAATTTAGATAATTAAGGTGTTGTTTTTTTAATTGTTTAACTGAAATCTGACCATTTTTTATACTCTTTATTATTTCAAATCCTTTCTGTCCTCCAATAACCTGCGGAAGTATAACATAATCAGCACCGTTTTTGTATAAATCCAGAGCTTCACTTATTCTGTCAGCAACTATGAAAATAAGAGCTTTTTTATTTAACTCTCTGGTTTTTTTTATCAGCATTAAATTTTCCTCAAAATCAGGAATAGTACTTATGACTGTTTCAGCATCTCCGATCTTTGCTTTTTCTAAAACCTCCTTATTAGAGAGATCACCATATATGCAGGGAATCTTTTTTTCAATCAAACTTCTTATTATTTCAGGATTGTAATCAATAACCAAGACATTCTCTTTTTCTTTTTCAAATTCTTTTAAAAACAAACTTCCCATTCTGTGACATCCAAAGATTAGAACTTTTCTTCCATCATCTTTAATATACTCTAAACTTTTCTCTCTTTTTGAATGAAAACTCTCCAAAAAGTTTAAGGGAGATGAAAAGATATTATATAGTTTTTTTTCATTAGTGATGAGGTATGTAGATAGAGACATAGTTATTACTGTTAATAATACTATTGTGCTGAATAAATGATTACTTATGTGACCTAGGGTTAATCCTGTTGTAACTATAATCAGAGAAAACTCACTTGTTTGAGCAAGTGCATTTGCACTTAGGAATGAGGTTATTTTTTTGTATCCGAATAATCTGACAATGAACATTATTGTTAAGGGTTTTATTATCATAACCATGAAAATAAGCAGCAATAGTATTGTTACGAATTTAAGAGGAATTAATTCAAGTCTCATGCCCAGGGCAACAAAGAAGATTACTGCAAAAAAGTCTCTTAATGGAGCTATCTTTCCTTCAATGTCTATTTTGTAGTCTGAATTTGCTAATGCAACTCCTGCGAAAAAAGCTCCTATTATTATTGATAATTCAGCGAAGATAGACCCTATTGCAAATAAAAATAATATTGATATTGATACTAGCAAGAGAAGTTCCTGATTTTTTGCTGAGACTTTTAGTACCGGTCTGATACCAATTGCTAGTAAAAAAGCAGCGACTGCAAAGATAATAGCTTTTAAAACAGATATTAAAATACTTGATGTTGAGAAATCACTTGTAAGAATAGTCATAGCAATTATAGCAGCAATGTCCTGAAATAACAAAATACCTATTATGATTCTTCCATGAAGACTGTTTATAGATCTTTTGTCTGAGAGAAGTTTTACCACCACCATTGTACTGCTAAATGCAACAACAAGGGCAATGTAGATAGGTTCTTTTCCAACAAAACCCAGAGCAAGAGCTATAAAAAAAGATATAAACAACAAAATACCTATCTGAAATACACCTCCTATTGAGGATACACTTCCAACCTCTTTTAGTTTTGATAATTTAATCTCTAATCCAGCAATAAATATTAAAAAAGCAGCACCTATGTAGGATAGAGACTCTATTAAATATATATCTTTGATTAGTCCTAAAACAAGAGGTCCTATTAATATTCCTGTGAAAATATAAGCAGGCATTAGTGGTTGCTTAAGAATCTTTACTAGATAAGCAAAAATAGACGCAACGATTATCATTAGTCCTATTTCCACTAAAACAACAAGATTACTAGGAATTGTTGATAATATCCCTGTAGAATATTCAAGTACCATTTTCTCTTTTATTTTAATAGAAAAGAAGTGTATAAAAAGATTTCTTCCATTAATATGTCTTGAAAATTGTTTTTGATTACCATAAGGTTTTTTAAATACATCCTATATTAAAATAAATGGTTCAGGAAGATTATATTAAGCAATTAGCAAACTATTTTAAAAAAAATTTAACAAAAGGGTACACAGCAGAGTCATTGAAGGTTTCTTTATTAAACCAAGGATATTCAAGAATCTCTGTAGAAAATGCTTTTAATTTAGCAAATCAACAACTCGCTGAGGCAGCTCCTGTAATGAAAGAAAAACCCCAGATAGTCTATAAAATTTATGATGATAAAGGAGTTGTAAAAGAGGAAAAAAAGAAAAAAGGTTTTTTTAAAAGATTTTTTAATTTTGCTTTCTAACAACAATCCATCTCACCCAGAATTTTGTTTTAGAGGGATCCTTCTGGAATATCGTTTTAGAGCCATCAAAAATAAACCTCTCTTTGTCAATTCCAAAATTTTCAATAATCTCATCAACTTCCTGATAATCTTCAGGATTTTCTATAATTCCAGTATATATTAGTTCAAAATCTTTTCCAAATTCTTCATCAGGCAATCCATCTGTATTTTTATCAAGGTATTTGAGGAGCCATGACTGATACCACTCCTTGCTATTAATACCTTCAATTAAATCATTAACCTCGCCATTTTCAAAAAAAACTTTAACATCCTTAGTTACGTTTACTGTTGTTGTAAAAGGCCCATATTTAAGTTCACCTATTTTTTCCATTTTTATAAAGAGTTTAAACAGAAACTGTTTTTAAGTTTTTCTTTTTATTCATAATAATGGAATTTATTCTCATTTGAAAAAGTTGCTTTTAAGATCCAGTAGCCAGCATAAATAATTAAAGGACCCAATACTAACATGTAAAAAGAAAGAATGAGATAACCATTCCTAATAGCCCCACTTACTAAATCTCCAGAAAATACAAATTTCAGGGCATAAATAACTGACTGATATATCGTATGAGCACCTCCTAGAATACATAAGATACTAGCAATTATATTCAAAGTAACTTCACCTATTGGCATATTTCCCATTTTAAACCTCTTTTTTAGTCTTTTTATTTAATCTCAAAAAATAATAAGAAATTGTTGCTATCAAAACTATAACTGCTATAATAAAAACAATCCAGACCCCCCACCCAGAACCATTTTTTTCCTTAACTTTTGTGCTGTTTTCTTTGATATCTTTCTGAATTTCATCTTCTGCCTGACTCTCCTCATTTTCAGATAAATTATTTTCAGATTGATTTTCCTCAACAACAATAGTTTCTTTTTTAGTGTAATCTATCTCGCAATCCTCTGGACAGTAATCTTTATTATCCTTCAAACTTTCATTTTTATAACAATGTCCATCTCCGCATATATTTTCAGGCTTTCCATAAAACCCTACGCATTTTTTATTACTACTGCTGGACCCCTGGCACCTGCAGTAAGTTATCACAATATTATGGCATGTTTCGTTTCTTTCATTACATAAATTCCTGACAATTTCAGGATTAAGAATAGCAGTTTTATTTATACATTTTGGATAATATCCACAGCAGTTTTCAATATTCTTAACAAGACAATCATCATTAGAGGAGCATTTAACATCCAGAGACTTATAATATCCCGTGAGAGTTGTGAATTCCTGTGCAGATATTCCCAGGACAAGATACAGTACTAAAACACCTAAAATAATTTTTTTCATAATATATAGTGGAAAATACACTTTAAAAAATCTACGCCAGAGATTAGTATGCAATCTCAATAATCTTTAGTCCACATCTGTCAGGATTTCTTGTCTCACAACTCTCTTTGTATTGAGATAAATCTCCAACACAAGGTGTTTTTTTATCCTGAACAAAAGGTTTATAACAATTATTTCCAACATCTCCATTACATCTGTCAGGATTTCTTGTCTCACAACTCTCTTTGTATTGTTCAGGATTCTCAATGCAAGGAACTCCTTTATACTGCTTTAAAGGTTTATAACAATTAAAATCATTCTTGTAGTTATAACTAATTACAATATCTTTTTCTGTTAATTCTTCAAATTCCTGATAATTTTCTGAATTATAACTATCTGATGAACTGACTGGAACTACAAGAAAAACAGCAATCATTATTATTGTTGTAAGAATTAGTCCTGATAAAACAATGCTTATTCGTTTATCCATAAAACCTCTATTTTTTAACCCTTTATAAAAATAACTGTAATGGAAAATATGCAACAGAAGGATTTTATTGTAACGAAAAATTATTTAAAAAAATTTATAGTAAAACATCAGCTGCCCTGTTCGCTCATTAGTATTTTATAATTAGAGATCTAATCTTACTTCTGGTTCATTACAAAAAACGCCGCTGCCCGGAATCGAACCGGGAAGCCCAAAAGGGCACTGGTCTCAAGCCAGTTGGAGTACCATTGTCCCACAGCGGCATATTTGTTTAGTGCCTTGTTTAGTACCATTGTGTGAGTGTTCGTGAGAACCGAACAGACAGAAAATTTATTTTCTGTATCCCACAGCTGCCTAGAAATCATAGGATTAAACTATTTTTAAAACTTGTTATAAATCTATAAGAAGAATAAGAAAATTTGAATTTTCTGAACCTAACTTACTTAGACTTGCTTAGAATTCTCATTATCTTCTTTTCTCTCAAATCTCTTATTATCCCTTCCCCAACATTTATTCATTACATTTTTCCAGGAATCATCTAAATCAATTTTATGAGAATTTGCAAGACAAAACAGAGCAAAAATAATATCACATATTTCAATACCTATATCTTTTACATTCTCTGTTGATTTTTTAACTCTTCCCCCATATCTTTCATTTAGTTCACTTCCCAGTTCTCCTACCTCTTCAGTTACTCTGGCTAATATGGATAAAGGTGGCCAGTAGGGATTCTTGAACTGATTAACCCAATCATCAACATCTTTTTGACAATTTTTAAAAGACATGATAATACAAATTCTTTCAGAGTTATAAATATTATTATTCCTGAAAAAATCCTCTGAAATAACCATTTCTTATTTCCATTGTTGCAGCAACCGGAACAGGATTTCTATTATTTCTTCTATCCTGATATCTAAGAAAAATAGAAGTTTTTATTCTGTCAGGTCCTTCAAAATCAAATTCATAAAACCTTCCTAAATCTTCTTCATCCTGACCTTGAACAGAAATACTCTGATTATTTAAAGAAACAACTCTTCCAAGTCTCGGCCCCTCTCCAAGATTTCAGAGAACTAAATCATCAATACAGATATTTCCTGAATTTGGTTCTTGACAACCATATGAAGCGCATTTTATAAAATTTACATATTCTTGAGCGTGTCTAAAAAATAATTCTTTAAAGGAGGTTCACCTCATTTAACTAAGTAAAGAGGAGGTGAACACAATGAAATCTAATCTAATTCCGAGATGGAATCCGAT
>WJLK01000039.1 GCA_014728565.1 Candidatus Pacearchaeota archaeon | reverse complement strand
CCATTTGATAAACTAGAAAAGAACATGACTAAGTTTGATAAAAAAGTTAAATAATTTTTATTTTTTTCAAATTAAATAAAACAAAAAGAGGAAATGAAAACTGGATTTATTTTAATGATTGTTATTTTTTTATTTATAACTGGAGTTGTATTTTCACTTAATTATCTGAAAAGTGCCAGTGAGAAAAAATCAGATACTGAGTCAGATTCCTGTAAGAAATTAGGATGTCCTTTAGGAACAAAATATGTTGGAAGTAAGAATTCTGATAAATATTATTCTTGTGATTGTCATTATGCTGATCAGATAAAACCTGAGAATATTATCTGCTTTAGTTCTGATGCTGCTGCTGTTGAAATGGGTTATGTAAGGGTTGATTGTTGAGGTTGTTTAAAATTATAGAAAATTTTCTATTGTATCATATATTTTATCAGCATATGAAATAGAAACTCCAAGTGCATAAGCTCCCCATGCAACAGCATCTAAAATTCCTCTATCTTCTCTGAATACACAGTTCAATCCCCCATACATTATATATAATAAAGGTAAAGCTCCAACTACTCCTTTTTGAATTTCTCCATTAGGAATAACAGAATTTGGAACAACTGCGTCAATTCCTCTTCCAGCTAAACCAGCTGCAACACCTGTGAGTATGACCGGAATGTAATTATCTGGTGAAAATGTCCATTCCAATACCTCACCTATTGTTTGTTTTATTCTTGTCATAAATTTTGCAACAGAAACCTTTATATAAATTTTATTCCCCCTTTATTGGGTAATGATAAATAATATCGAAAAAGTATTAGAGGAAATTGGTTTAACAAAAGGTGAAATACAGGTGTATCTGGCACTTGTAAAACTAGATATATCAACAACAGGTCAGATAGCAAAACAGAGCAAGATATCAAATTCAAAAGTGTATGAAGTTTTGGGAAGATTAATTCAAAAAGGACTGGCAAGTTATGTTCTTAAAAACAATATCAGAAATTATAGAGCAACTCCTCCTGAGAGATTGGTTGATTTTCTTGATAATAAAAAAGAGCAGATAGAGAAAAATAAGCTTGAGCTTGAGAAGATAATTCCTCTGATAAAATCAGTGAAAAAGCAGGATGAAAACAGTGTTACAGTATATGAAGGAAAGCAGGGTATTAAGGTTATAATAAATGATATAATTGAAGCTCAGGAAAATGGAATAGAGTTACTTACTTTTGGGTCTGATGAAAATGTTTTTGCAGAAAAATATCCTGATTTAGTAAGCCATTATGCAATGGCAGCAAAAAAGAAAAAATTAAGATCTAGGGCAATTTTTTCAAGAGAAACAAAACCCTTTAATAAAACAGAAAATCAAAAATATCTTCCAAGAGGTATGATTTCTCCAGTTAGAATAGCAATTTATAATGATAAAGTTGCAATATTCAAATTTAGTGATCCAGTAAGTGTGGTTTTAATAGAGGAAAAGACAATTGCCAGTGGATATAAGAACCAGTTTGAATATTTATGGAAAATAGCTAAAAATTAATTTTCCAGCAACATTTATAAATTAATTTTTCGATTTTTATTAAAAGAGGGTTAAATGGAGAGACACTATCGTTTTTTGCATTTTCTGAAAAATCGGGAATTAAATGAGTTTTATCTTAGCATGGCTATAAGGTCTTTTTCATACTCCCTAATTAGTGTTTTTATTCCTGTTTATTTGTTGAAATTGGGTTATTCCTTACAAGAAGTTTTATTTTTTTATTTTATTTTTAGTCTTACTCATCTTGTTTTTACAATTCCTGCAGCTAAAGTTTCTTCAAAATATGGATTTAAACATTCTATTCTTTTTAGTATTCCTTTTTTGCTTTTGTTTTACCTGATGCTTTACACTCTAGATATTTATGGATGGCCTTTATTTATTCCTGCTATAATATTTGGACTTAAAAATGCTTTTTTCTGGATGGGCTATCATACTCATCTATCTAAATTTAGTGATAAGAAACACAGAGGTGAGGAAATAAGTATAGTAAGAATATCAACCTCTCTGTTTCATGTTGCTGGTCCTTTTATTGGAGGATTAATAGTTAGTTTTTTTGGTTTTAAAATACTGTTTCTTGTGGTTATTTTCTTTTTATTTAGTTCTGCTATACCTCTGTTTTTTTCACAAGATTCTTATGATTCAACAAAGTTTTCACTGAAAAAATTATTCAGTATTAAGAGAAGCAGGGATATAATCTCTTTTATAGGTTATGGAATGGAAATTGCTGTTGGAGTGGTGATATGGCCTGTGTTTATTTTTACAGCTATATTAAACAATTATACAACTCTTGGTTTAGTAACAACTCTATCCTGGTTTTTTTCAATGATTTTTGCATTTGTTATTGGAAAATCTTCTGATGTTAAAAGAAGCTTTGTTTTAAGAATAGGCGCTGTATGTAATGCAGTTGTATGGATAGTAAGAGCTTTTGTCAGAACAAGTCTTCAGGTTTTTATTATAGATTCTTTTTACGGAATAACCAAAATTTCAAAGGATATTTCTTTTGATGCTATTTGTTATGACAAAGCTAATAAAAGGAGTATTCTAGAATATATAATTTTTAGAGAGATATTCATACAGATAGGAAAATCTCTAATGTTTTTATTAATGATGATATTTACAAGTTATGTTTTTGGTTTTTTATCAGCTAGTTTGGGTTCATTACTTCACTTGTTTTTTTAGGACTTTTTACTCTTTTTTAATTTTTTATTTTCTTTTTTTACTTCAGGTTCTTCAGATTTTTCTTCTTCTGCTTCCTTTATCTCTTCTTTATCATCCTGTTTTTCTTTTTCTTCACTTTTTTCTTCTGGCTGAAATTCCTCTTCATCAATACTTTGTATTATTTTTTTAAATTCTTTAAAAGCTTCTACTGGAATTCTTGTTCCTGATTTTGTAAATCCTGTGTATCTGTCAGAAGTTGTGTATTCTCTTATTGTTAAACCTATTTTTCCACCAAAGTCATCAATTCTAACTACTATATCTGTTGTAT
>WJLK01000038.1 GCA_014728565.1 Candidatus Pacearchaeota archaeon | reverse complement strand
GATAATAGATGAAACCAAGGAGGGTGTTAAACAAGGTTTTGATAATATACGAACAAATATTAATTCTGGTTTAGAAAAGGAAATTCATGTTCCTGAAAATCTTCAGATTCCTGCCAGGGTTTTGTTTGGAATTGAGGGTAATATAAGTATACAGGCTTTTATTGTTTTAATTGTTTTGTGGATATTTCTTTTTTTGATTATTTTTGATTTATCACAATTTTTAGGTTTGTATTTTCCAATATTTAATGAAGGTTTGGCAAGATTAGTAGCAGCAATATTACTTACAATTTTAATAGCTATTTCAGGAGCCATCAGAGATTTAACAAATATATTTTTTTGGTTTAGTGATTCAATTGTTAATATTATTATCGCTATGTTGGTTATATGGTTGTTTTACTGGATAATTTCTTTTATAACAGAAAAAATCGATAGACATTTTATAAAAAAAGAGGATATTGAGAGTGCAAGAGATGCAAGAGGTTTTTTAGAAGTTGCTAAGGCGTTTTTTGAGCGAGAAAAAGGATAGATTATCTTCCTGAAATAGCTTCTACTATTTTTTTAAGGATTTTTCTGTGGAATTTTTCCTCTTCTTTTTCTTTTTGTTCCTCTTTTTGCTTTAGATACTCAGCAATCTGTTCTTCAAGTGCGTATATTATTATGATAACAAGGAATATTACAATTGCTGCAAAAAATCTTGCAAGAGCAGCTTCCTGATAAAATAAAAATTTAACAAGCAATTCAGCAAAATATCTTAATACCTGTATCTGAGCTAGTATTATGGGAATGCCCATTGCAATAGCAAAACTTGGGAGTGTTGATAGTTTTGTTAGAGATTTTATAATATCAGGCATTTTTAATGCAATTATTATCCACAAAAGAATAACAAAAAATAAAGTTAGGGAAATCTCATAATGCATTCCAAATAAAACAACAAAAACAATATCTATTTCCTGGAAGGTGTTGTGCACAGCAGACATAACAAGATTATTCTCAATTATTTTTTCCCATTGTTGTCTTAGATATTCAGCGCGTATTTCATCATCTGTTAGATTTTCAGAGATTTTCTGGAATTTTGCAAATTCTTCTGGGAGCCCTGTTTCTTCATCAATTTCTCCACTTACTCCTGGCATTCCAGGAGCTTGTGGAACTTGAGCTGTTGATGAACTTATTGATAGTTGTATTAGCAGAAATACTAATAACAAAAAATATCCTCTTTTTTTCATAAGTAAAATAATAGAATCAGGTATTTAAAATTTGGGAATATTTATTCTCCTGCTTCTTCTACTGCTTTTGCTTCTGCGTTTTCTGCAGCAGATGCTGCTTCTCTCTTTTCCTTGAATGCTTCTATTGCTGCTGTTCTTGCTATTTTTCCAGCTCTTCTGAATATCCAGTGTAATCCTCCCAGTTGCATCACAATTGAAATAGCTCCTATTATAATTAATCCGACTACTGCTGTTTGAGATCCTAATTCTCCTCCTGTTATGCTATCGATTATCTTATAAATTACAAATAAAGTCCAGACAGTCCAGATAACCCATGCTAAAATCCTATTTGCTACTCTGTGTTTTGTTCTAATAGACATTGTAATTGTCCATCCTAATAATATAATAAATGGGATTAGTATTCCTAAAGTAAAACCAAGTGCAGAATAAGAAATCATTATAGCATAAATTTCATCAGGAGTTATATAAGCAAGTGCTAGAAATGCAACTAAAACTGAAAAAGCCCATCCCATCCATTCGTTGTCTGGTTCAAACATCTTATCTAATCCTGGAATTGTGGAAGATATAGCATGTATAACTAAGATTAAAATAAAGAATAAAACCCATTTTGCAACTCCTGTGCTTATCTCACCTTCCTGCCAAAAAAGAAACCAGTCTTTTATAGGATCCCAAACATTGTCACGAACAGGATTATCTTGTGCAGGTTGATTTTGCTGTGCAAGAACAGGAAAAACAAGTGATGAGATTATTAGAAATAAGGCTAGTGTTAAAAATATTAATCTGAGGCTTCCTCTTTTCATAATATATATTATTTTTACAGATTTATAAACATTTCGCAGTTTTGTAATTTAGTTTTAGTGATTAAGAAATATTTATAAGCAATAGTTTGTTATGAATTTTATGAGTAAAAAAAGCAGGGTGTTTTTTGTATTACTTATAGTTTTAATATCTGGAGTTTCATTAGTTGAATTTGTCTCTGCCCAGTCAGGAGGTTCAATGATTGGAACCCAGATAGTCAGTGCTATTAATGGTTTTGTTGAATCTGTGAAGCCTCTTCTTATTAATGTGCTGGGAGAAACCGGAGACGGAACCATGTTATTTGCAAAATTTTTGTTTTTCCTTATTTTGCTTTCTATTATTTATTCTGCACTGAATCAGGCAGATATTGATTTTTTCCAGGACCATGAGTGGGTTGTCTGGGTTCTTAGTGTTGGTGTTGCTATCCTGGGAGTTCGATATTTAAGTGGAGGAATGATTTATGCTATTTTGTTGCCCTATACAACTCTTGGAATTGCAATATCTGCAGGTTTGCCTTTTATTCTATGGTTTTTTATTATCAACTTGATGTTGTTTAAAAAAAGATCTCAAAAGCCCTTTAGAATTGCTGCATGGATATTTTTTGCAGTTGTTTTCTCAGGATTATGGTTAACAAGAACTTATGATCCAACAACTTCTTATAATCTTGCAGGAACAAGAGCTGGATGGATATACCCTGTTACTGCTATTTTAGCTTTATTAATGATTTTTCTTGATGGTACAATCTCTAGATGGAGAAGCAGAGCACAGAGTAGCAGAGCAACTGGAATGGCAAATGAGCGTATAATAAATAGGTTGGAATCTCAAAGAGCAGATGTTCTTAATGCTATGGTAGCAGGTAAGGATATGGATGAAGGAAGAAGAGAAGTGAGATCAATAGACCGAAAGATAGCTAGGTTAAAATCATCATAAACTCTCTTTCAAAAATATTTATAAACTTGTTTATTTTATACTGATTATGAAGATAAAAAGGGTGTTAGTGATTTTTTTATTTATATTCCTGCTAGTTAGCTTGTCTGTTAATTCTGTTTCTGCTTATGTTGATATCAGAAGAGGAAGTGAACAACTTATTAGTTTTGTAATTGCATGGGCAGAACCTTTTTTATTTGTTCTTTTTGGAAGCTATGATGGAGGTTATTACTTGTTTGAGAAATTTCTTTTTTTTATTATGCTTCTTGCAATAGTTTATATTGCTTTAAGTAATATTGATATTTTTGACAATAATCCTCCGGCTTTATGGACTGTTTCAATTATTGTTCCTATATTATCTGTAAGGTTTATTAACTGGCAGTGGCTCAATACTGTACTTCTCAGTTATCAGGTTCTCGGAGTTGCACTAGCAGGAATACTGCCTTTTATTATTTATCTTTATTTTTTGCATAATGCATCTAATGATGGAACAGTCAGGAAAATAGGATGGATTTTTTTTATTGTTGTTTATTTTGGATTATGGTCTACTGCAACAACAGAAGGTTATAGTGAGATTTATTTCTGGACAATGATTATCTCACTTATATTTCTGATTTTTGATGGGACAATACATAAAGCTCTGATGAAGCAAAAGTGGAAACAAGCTGAAGATTCTGGATTTGTTCAGGCTATTTCTAAGATTGATGAGGAGTTAAGAAGACTTAGAGAAAAAGGAGGCAGTATTCCAGAATCAATAAGAAAAAGAGAGGAAAGAAAATTGCATAGAAGAAGAAGACAGTTACTAAAGCATATAAGT
>WJLK01000004.1 GCA_014728565.1 Candidatus Pacearchaeota archaeon | reverse complement strand
TTTGGCAGACCAGAGATTAAAGACAGCAAGGAATATATAACTGTCTGGACAAATTCCAAGCCCCTCATAGCTCTTTTGAGGAAACAATTTTTAGAGATGTGGAAGAAATCTAAACCTTTTTAAATCACTGAATAAGTTTATTTCTATGAGTGTGAATCAAAAATGCCTAAATTAAACAAATTAAAAGAATTTTATAATAAATACTATAAATTTTTACTTTTTATTCCAGCCATAATCCTCATCCTTTCATTATTACAGCTAGGATATTCCTATTACAACACAGGAGATTTTATTCAAAAAGACATAACTCTTACTGGAGGAACCTCTATAACTGTTTTTTCAGAACAGAGAATTGACTTAGAAAACTTGAGGAATTTTTTATCTTCAAGATTATCAGATTTTAATTTAAAAGAATTATCAGATTTTAGAAGTGGTAGACAAAAAGCAATTATTGTTGAATCTCCAAGAGAAGCCTCTGAATTAAAACCTCTTCTAGAGGAATTCTTAGGTTATGAACTAAACAGTGAAAATTCATCTATTGAATCAACAGGTTCAGCTTTAGGAGAATCCTTCTACAGACAGTTAAGACTAGCCATTATAATCTCTTTTGTTTTAATGGCAGTAGTAGTATTTATCATCTTCAGGACTTTTGCACCAAGTTTTGCAGTTGTTATATCAGCTTTTGCTGATATTATGATGACTATTGCTTTTGTAAATATTCTTGAAATAAAATTATCCAGTGCAGGAATAACAGCTATACTGATGTTAATTGGTTACTCAGTTGACTCAGATATAATGCTTACTACAAGACTTTTAAAAAGACGAGAATCCACAAACAAAAAATTATGGGAAGCATTTAAAACAGGAATTACTATGACTCTGACATCTATCTTTGCACTGACTGTTACCCTGTTTATTACCCAAACTTTTTCAGAGATATTGAAGCAGATATTTACAGTGCTTATTATTGGATTATCTTTTGATATTTTAAACACCTGGATTACAAATGCTTCAATATTAAAATGGTACTTGGAATCAAAAAAATGAAAGGAGAAAACCTATGGAAAGGGAAGATGCATCTAAGAAACCATAGGCATCTTGGATAAATGAAACTCGACTGGAAAATCTGGCTTTTGATAATCTTTATTTTAGGTTCTCTTTTAGCGATTTTTCCAATGAATTTTGAAAAAGGAGTTAAAATAATTTCCTTATCATCAAATACAACAGAGTATGAACAGGGATTAAGACAGAGCCAGATTATAACTTCTATTAACAATAACCCAGTTAAAGATTTTGAAGATTATAAAAAAGTTATAAATGAAATTTTTCCAACTCAGGAAAAGATAAAATTAATAATAAAAACAAAAAGGGGAGATTTTGTTCTTTTTACTAATCAAACACCAGAATTTTCAGTTAGAGACATCCAAAGAACAAGGTTAAAAACAGGGCTTGATTTATCAGGAGGTTCAAGAGCACTAGTTACAGCTGAAGAAAAAGACCTTACATCCTCAGAATTAAATGATTTAATAGCTGTAACTAACGAAAGATTAAATGTCTATGGTTTAAAAGATATCAAAATAAGACCTGTTTCTGATTTATCTGGAAAGAATTTTATGTTAATTGAAATTGCAGGTTCAACTCCAAAAGAACTTGAAACCCTTATTGGAAAACAGGGAAAATTTGAGGCAAAAATAGGAAATGAAACTGTTTTTATTGGAGGAGAGAGAGATATAACTTATGTAGCAAGAACCGGCGAAAGGGCTGGAGTCTATTCTTGTAATAAGTTTCAGAATGGAGAGGCATGCCAGTTTAGATTTGCAATATCTTTAAGTGAAGCTGCTGCAAAAAGACATGCAGAAATAACAAGTGGCCTGGATATAAATTCATCAAATCCTGAATATTTAGAAAAAAAATTAGACCTTTATCTTGATGAAAAATTAGTTGATTCTTTATTTATTGGAAGAGAATTAAAAGGAAGTGAGACAACCCAGATAGCAATTAGTGGTTCTGGAACAGGTCCTACAAGAGAGGAAGCTTATAATAATGCAATGGATGAAATGAAACATCTTCAGACAGTTCTTTTAACAGGAAGTCTTCCATTTAAACTTAAAATAGAAAAACTTGATACAATTTCTCCGCTTCTTGGAAAAGAATTCATAAATACTATTCTTTTTGCAGGATTAGCTGCAATAATAGCTGTAGGATTAGTCGTGTTTTTGAGATATAGAAAATTCAAACTCTCTCTAGCTGTTTTACTTACCAGCTTATCAGAGGTTCTTATTATTTTGGGAATTTCTGCTTTGTTTAACAGGAATCTTGATCTTCCTGCAATAGCAGGAATAATTGCAGCAATAGGAACAGGAGTGGACTCTCAGATAATTATCTTAGATGAATCACAAATGTCAGAGCAAATATCTTTAAAAGAGAAAATAAAAAGGGCCTTATTCATTATTCTGGGAACTTATGTAACCACTCTTTTTGCTCTTCTTCCACTAGTCTGGGCAGGAGCAGGTTTATTAAAGGGATTTGCAATAACAACCATAATAGGAATCTCAACAGGAGTTTTTATAACTAGGCCTGCATTTTCAGAAGTAGTTAAGAGGATTTTAAATAAGTAAAATGAAACATGATAAACAAAAGAGGAGTTTTGCAAAAACAATCACTTGGAGAATCTGTGCCACATTAACAACAATTATTCTTGTATGGGTTTTTATTGGAGAACTTTCTGTAGCTCTTTCAGTTGGTTTTGTAGAGATGATTGTAAAAATGTTTGTCTATTATTTTCATGAAAGAGCATGGGATAAATTCGGATGGGGAATTAATGAATTTAGTTGATAATGTCTTTTAATTTTATGATGAGCTTTAAAATAATCACTAATAAAATCTTTGAAGAAATAACTTTTTTAGGAGGAATCTTATTTTACGCATTATTTTCATTTTATTTCTTAATATTAGGAGAGATAAAGCAATTCAGTGGATTGATTTTAGCATTAATTTTCATTTATTCTATAACATTTTTTATAAGATTAGTCTATTATAAATCAAGACCTAAAAAAGTTCCTTATAAGAATTTAATTGAAAAAATCGATTCATCATCTTTTCCTAGTCTACATGCAGCTAGATCGACATTAATAGTTCTATTTTTGATTTTTGCAATCAAACTCTCCTTAATTTTTGTTTTACTAATTTCAGTACCCTGGTTATTGGTGTTATATTCTAGGATTTATCTTAAAAAACATTATATAGTTGATATATTTGGAGGGATTATTTTAGGAGTTTTGGGTTTGATACTATCCTTCTTAATAATATGGGGGATGTAAAAATAATCTTGATTTTAATAGATATATCTTTAGATACTAATTAACATGTAGAAAAGTATATAAACTTATAAGAAAATCTTTTAAAAAAGGCCTTATAAATTTTATTAAGATGAAAAAAATAAAATTTGGATTAATTGGTTGTGGAAGAGTTAGTAAAAAACATTTAGATTCAATAAAATTAATTGATGATGCTGAATTAAAAGCTGTTTGTGATATAGTTGAAGAGAGAGCAAGAGATGTGTCTGAAAAAATGGGATGTGAATATTATACTGATTATAAAGAACTTTTAAAAGATGATGAAATTGAGGTAGTAAATGTATGCACCCCTCCTTCTGAACATGAAGAGATGGTTGTAAATTGTGCTAAATCAAAAAAACATATCATTTGTGAGAAACCAATGAGCCTCAGATTGCTTGAAGCAAAAAATATGATTGAAGCCTGTAGACATAATAATATAAGATTGTTTATAGTTAAACAAAATAGATATAATTTACCAATAAAAAAATTAAAAGAAGCCATAAATAATGAAAGATTTGGTGATTTATTTTTTCTTAATGCAACTGTAAGGTGGAGTCGTGATCAAAATTATTATGATAGAGATCCTTGGAGAAAGCTAAAAAATGGAGGTTGCGGAGTTTTAATGAATCAAACCTCCCATCATCTTGATATGCTCTATTATTTGGGAGGCGAAATAGAGTCTGTTAATTGCTATAAGAAAACTTTTGCTCATGATGTTGAAGTTGAAGACGGAGCCGTTGCTGTAATAAAATTTAAGAATGGTGCGCTTGGAACTTTTGAAGGAAGCACCTGCGCTTTTCCAAAAGATATCGAGGGAAGTATAAGTATCTTAGGAAGAAAAGGAAGTGTTAAAATAGGAGGGTTTGCTATGAATAAAGTTGACTTCTGGATGTTTGATGACAGAGGAAAGGAAGACGAAGAGATGAATTATCTCATAACCAATCCTCCAAATGTTTATGGTTTTGGACACTTTGATTTAATTAGGGAAGTTATTAATTGTTTAAAGAATGAAAAAGATAGTGAATTAGATGGAGATAAAGTTATTGAAAGTTTAAAACTTATCATTGCAATGCAGAGATCTGCTAAGGAGAATCGTGAAGTTTTTCTTTCAGAATTTAATGAAGAAGATGGGGAATATTATACGTAACGTCAAGATAGGAAAAAATTCTAAAATAGCAGAGTTTTGCCAGATTGGATCTGAAACAGGAAATAGGACTGAAATTGGTGATTATGCAAACATAAGAAGTTTTACTGTGATATATCCTGGAAATAAAATTGGAGAAAAATTAACTACGGGGCATCATACCGTAATACGTGCAAATAATTTGATAGGAAACGAGGTAACCATAGGAAATTTTTCTATAGTTGAAGGAAGGTGTAAGATTGGAGATAATGTTAAAATCCATTCAATGGTTTTTTTAGGAGAGGACACTTTTATTGGTAAAGGAAGTTGGATAGGTCCTAGATGCGTGACTCTCTTAACTAAACATCCTAGAGCAACCTATCAGGAGTTAACTAACAAAGGTCCTAGAATTGGAAAAAATGTGGTTATAGGGGCCGGTACAATTTTAATGCCAGGCATTAAAATAAATGATAATTCTATGATTGGAGCAGGATCTCTTGTACTTAAGGATGTTCCTAAAGGAGTTGTTGTTGCAGGAAATCCTGCAAAAAAAATAAAGAATGTTTCAGATTTAAAATGTCCCGCAACAGGTAATAAATATGAAAAAAAACAAAATTAAAATACATGGTTTAAAATCTTATATTGATGATGAGATGAGATTAGCAGCAATAAATGCGATAAATTCTGGAAATTATATTTTAGGAGACAATTGTAAAAAATTTGAAGAAAAGTTTTCAAATTATATTGGAATAAAGCATGGAATCCTAACAAATTCAGCAACATCTGCTTTGCATTTATCTCTAATAGCTATGGGTGTTGGTAAGGGGGATGAGGTAATAGTGCCCTCTCTTACTGCATTTCCAACAATAGAACCTATTTTTCATACCGGTGCTAAACCTGTTTTTATTGATGTAAACGATGAATATGTTATAGACGATAACCTAATCCAGGATAAAATAACAGAAAAAACAAAAGGGATTATTCCTGTTCATCTTTATGGAAACGTTGCTAATATGAAAAAAATAGCATCTATAGCAAAAAAGAATAATCTTTTTATTTTAGAGGATGCCTCTCAAGCACATGGTTCTGAATTTCTTGGAAAAAAAGCAGGAAGTTTTGGAGAAGCAGCCTGTTTCAGTTTTTATCCCTCAAAAAATATGACCTTTTGTGGGGATGGGGGAATATCATTGACTGATGATGAAGATTTATATCAAAAAATATACATGCTGAGGAATCATGGGAGAAAAGATAAATTTACTAATGAGATGATTGGTTTTAATATGAGGTGCAATGAGATTCAGGCAGCGATTGGACTTGTTCAATTAAAACATATAGAAAGATTTATAGAGAGAAGAAGAGAGATTGCAGGCATTTATAGTAAAGAATTAAAAGATTTACCGATTAAGATACCCCAAGTTTCAGAAGATAAAAAACATTCTTATCATCTCTATGTTATTCAATTAGAAAACAGGAATAAGATTTCAAACATTTTAAAATCAGAAGGAATCCCAACAGGAATTCATTATCCAATTCCCTGCCATTTGCAACCAGCTGTGACAAATCTGATTGGTAAAATCTCCTTGCCAAGAACCGAAGAATTTTGTAACAAAATTCTTTCTTTACCAATCTATCCTGAAATGAGAGATGAAGAAGTTGAATATGTCTGCGATAGTTTAAAATCAATTTTTAATTAAAAATTTTTTATATTTTTTTGAGGGTCGATAAATATCCTAAACCATAATTCTATACTTAATAATGCCCATATTTTATGAGCAGTTACCAAATCAAATAGAGTATCACTTTTTTTATTACAAAATTTATCCAACATTTTTTTTACATAGCCAATTTTAAAAATCCCTCTGTTTCGAGTCCTTTCATCAAGTAAAATGTTGTAAATATAATCTTTAAGTTCTTTTCTAATCCATAAAGAAAAAGGGGTAGTAAAACCTGTTTTTGGTTGTTCGTATATCTCCTTTGGTAGTTTTGAACGCATACTCTCTTTTAATAAATATTTCAATTCGTTTTTATGTAATTTGTATTTAGGAGAGATTGAATTAGCAAATTTAACCAATTCATTATCGCATAGGGGAGTTCTTGATTCAATTGAATGGGCCATAGTTATTTTATCGTTAACAATCAATAATCCTTGCAGGTAAGTTTTAAGATACTTATATTCAATTTCCTCAATTCTAGAGAAATTTTTATTGTTCATTATTTTATTAAGACTTCTTATGGGAGAATGACTCTTTGTTTTTTTTAAGAAATTTTTGGTTAATATTTTTTTCCTTTCTCTTTCTGAAAAGATTATAAAAAGTCCACTTCCGACC
>WJLK01000037.1 GCA_014728565.1 Candidatus Pacearchaeota archaeon | reverse complement strand
GTTTTACTGGCTGCATTTTAATATTTTCTTAACAATTTCCATGGTTTTTTTAATGTTTCCTTTTTCTGGATTTATCTCAACGAGATCCATAATTCTCATATCTATTTTTTTAATTAAATCAATTAAATTAAGATTTAATCCAGATTGTTCAGGGTAAGCTGTTGAATCAACTAAAGAACTGTCAAAAATATCTATGTCAAAAGATATGTAAACTTCCTTATTTTTGCAAAAATCAAGTATTTCCTGTTTTCTACCAAAAAATTCATCAGAATAAATTATTTTTATATTTTTTTTATTTGCATAATCTATCTCTCTTTTGTCTATGTTATAAGAATTTTTTCTTATTCCTACTAATAATATGTCAGTAAAGTTTTTTTCCTCAATTAAAGCTCTTAACCACTCTTCATGAGTGGGATTTTTTACAGGAGGCATTAAATCAGGATGAGCATCAAAAACAACTATTGCAGAATTTTTGTTTTTTTCTAAAAATGCTCTTCCTATAGAATAACTTATTGAGTGGTCTCCTCCTATGAGGATTATTTTTTCTTTTTTGTAAGCTAAAAGTTTAATAATTTTTTGATAGATATCTGATTGCATCTCGTCTAGATTTTGATTGTTCAGAGATAATTTTTCTGATTTAAGATTAAAGTAATCGCAGATAAATTCAGGTGCTTTTTCACATCCATTTGTCTTTCCTAGTCCATTTACTCCTGGAATCTGGATTATCATGATTATCTGTAAATAGGGAATATTAAAAATCTTTCTGAGAAAATTAACAAGAAGTTTTATATAGTTTATTTACAAATTTATATTATGAATCTTAAAGACAGTAATATTGTTATAACTGGTGCAGCAAGTGGAATTGGAAGAGCTGTAGCATTGCTATTAGCTTATGATGATACAAATCTTATTATAATTGATAAATCAAAAAAAGAGCTAAAAGACTTAAAAAAAGAGATTGATTCAATAGGAAGGAATTGTTTTGCTGTTGAATGTGATATATCTGATGAAAAGCAGGTAAAAAAATCCATTCAGGAGATAATAAAAAAGTATAGGAAAATTGATGCTCTTATCAATGATGCTGGAATACTGGAAAAAGGAAAATCCTATAAAATTGATCCTAAAAAATGGAAGAGAGTAATTGATGTTAATTTATTTGGAACTTTTTTATGTTGCAGATATGCTCTTCCTCATATGATAAAAAGAAAGGATGGTTATATTGTGAATATATCTTCTGTTTATGGAAAAAGAGGTTCTTCTGATTCCTCTGCCTACTGTTCTTCAAAATTTGGAATAAGAGGTTTATCTCAGTCAATTTTTGATGAAGTTAGAAAGTATAATGTAAAAGTAAGTATAGTCTGTCCAGATACAACAAAAACACATTTATTTGATAAAAAAGATTATCATCCTAATTTCAATAAATCTCTTAAAACAGAGGATATTGCAGTTGCTATCAGAAATGTACTGACTGTCAATGCTAATGCAGTTATAGGAGAGATTGATGTTGTTGCACTGCATCGTCCTTATTAGATTAGACTATTTATTTTTATTGAGAGAATGATTAAAGTCTTTAAGATTTTATTATAGTTACATCAGAAAAAGTTATTCGCATAAATTACAAATAGAACTAATACAATTAACTCTTATATCCAAATTTTTTATTATACTCTTTATGATCTATTATATCTAATACAAAAGAAATTATTTCAATAGTTGTTTCACCATCTGTTAAAGTGTAAAGCATTCTCCAAAAATTTGGAAGTTCAACTCTAAAAAGATTAGTAACTCCATATTTTTCAACATACTCTTTTGGGATTAAAGATTTTCTTACAGGCTTTCCATAATGGGGATTTGCTTTAATTAGATCGGATTTCTGTTTGATTGCATTAAGAATGGATCTTTCTATTTTTGAATTATTTGATTCTTTGTTAAGATATTCAAAAACTTCTTTTGCTTCGGGGGACAAAATTACTTTAACTTGTTTCATTATAGTTCAAGACCTTCTGAAATTGCTTTTTTTAGATTTGGGTTAGGATTATGAATCCATGTTATCCCATCAAGAGTTACAGCAATTTTGTTACTTTCTTCAAGATATTTAAGAATAACCATTAAAGTATTATGATTTACTTGTCTTGGAAGATTTCTTTTAAGCTCAGCTACTGAAAGCACACTTTCATCTGAATTTTTTATAGTGTCTTCTACCATTATTACAGTGTTTAAAGTTGGCCAGTGAATCTGTTTTTTCTCTCGAGTTTCTTGCGACATTTTAATATTTATTGGTTATTTATATGTAACTAATAATGATATTTTTATATATAAATGTTTTGGTTAAAAAATATATTAAATAATTATCATAAAATAATAATTGCTTTTCTTTATTCAACAGGACTTAGATTTGGAGAACTTGTTAATTTGAAAGTTGGGGATTTAAATTTAAAAGAAAAGTATGGAATTATTCGAAAAGGAAAGGGCAACAAAGACAGAATATTCATAATTTCAGAAAGATTATTAGGAGTAGTTTCTCAAATTATCACAAATAACAATTTAAAACAAGAAGATTATTTATTTATTAATAATAGAAAAAATAAATATAATGTGAAAACAATCTATAAGATTACTAAAGATGCGCAGAAAAAATCAGGAATTAAAAAAAATATCCATCCTCACATAATGAGGCATAGTTTTGCAACATACATCATAGAACCAGGAGAGAGTATAAGTGGAGTGCAGGCACTTTTAGGACATAAAAGTCCTGAAACAACAATGATCTATGTGCATACTGCGAAAGTAAAAATGAACAACATAAAAAGCCCTTATGATAAATATTAAAACTACTTATTCTTTTGTTTTTTAATGAAACAAAAAACAATTCAAGAACTTCTGGAATTTTCCATAATAAATTTAGATAAGCCTTCTGGAATAACCAGTTTTGGTTGTGCAGATAAGGTAAGAAAAATTCTAAGAGATTTAGGAGTTAAAAAAACAGGACATACAGGAACTTTAGATCCAGGAGTTACAGGTGTTCTTCCGATTTTAATTAACCGTGCCTGTAAGCTATCTAATTATTTTATGAAAAAAGATAAGGAGTATGTTGGTAAGATGAAAATTCATAAAGATATTTCAGAAGAAAAATTAAAATCAGAAATGGAAAAATTTCTTGGAAAAATAATTCAAAAACCTCCTAAAAAATCAAGAGTCAAAAGAGTTCCAAGAAATAGGATTATTAATAAATTCAGGATAGTAAGTTTTGATAAAACCAGCAGGATTGTTGAATTTCATAGTGATGTTCAGGCAGGAACTTATATAAGAAAGCTAATAAGTGATTTAGGTGATAAAATAGGAGGTGCTCATATGACTGAACTTAGAAGAACAAGGGCAGGAATTTTTAAAGAAAAAGATAGTCATACACTAGATGAAATTTATAATGCAGTCCAGGCATATAAATCAGAAAAAGAGCAAGCTCTTAAAATCATATTAATTCCAGCTGAAATAATTAAGCAGATAATAACCTCTGTTCAGGTAAAAGAAGAATCTCCTAAAAGATTATTAAATGGTAAGCCTTTAATGAAATCTGATTTAAAAAACAAAATTCCAAATTCAGATAAAATCAGTGTTTTTCATAAAGAGAATTTTATTGGAATTTACAGAGTAGTATGTGAGAAAGATGTTGTAGCAAGACCTGAGTTTGTGAGGAACTAGCTTTGCTAGAATTTCATTGCGTTTAACTCTGACTAAAGATGATTGATAGTTAATAATTAATGATAAATACTGCGGAATAGCCAAGCATGAGGAGACTATAAAGAAGAGAATTTTCGGGCTGGCGAGCCAGATGTTTTTTTAATAAATCTAGAACTAAAAATATATAAAGTTCTTAAGCTCTTTAAATTAATGCAATTACCAATGAAATTACCCGAAGTTGAAAAGACTGGAAAATCCCTAAGATCTTTAAGTCGTGGTGATATATCTGTAGTTGCAGAGGAATTATCAAGAACAGGAATTAAACTAAGATTCTCTGGAAGGGATAGAGATGATAATCAACCTCCTCTATGCAAGGTTCAAAATAATCCTCCTGAGAGAGATCCTCCTGGAAATTATGGAGCAACAATGCAGCTTTATCCTAGTGGAAGAGCTGTAGAGGGTTATGATAAAAGAAGGTGTGCTTGATTTCTGATTAATTAATCTACAACAACTTTAAATACCCTAACTTATTTTTTTAATAAAAATGGTGTCATTTTTTGATGCATTGATATTGAGCATTGTTCAGGGAGTTACAGAGTGGTTTCCAATCAGCAGTAGTGGACATCTTGCTATAGCTCAGCAGATTCTTGGTGTGCAGAATCTGGGTTTTGTAGTTTATCTTCATTTTGCTAGTGTTCTTGCAGTAATCATACTTTTCTGGCATGATATAATTGATTTATTTGCTAAAAAAAGATACAGTTACATGGGAAAGTTATTAATTGCAATTGTTCCTGTTGCAATAGTAGGATTATGGCTCAGAGAACATATAAGAGCAGCTTTTAATAATATATTATTCATAGGGATTTTTTTTATTATATTTGGATTTTATATTTATTCTACAAAATATGCTAAAGAGAGAATTTCAAAACCTTCTAATTCTGATTCAGGTTATATTGGAGTTTCTCAGATATTCTCATTATTTCCAGGAATCTCAAGAAGTGGAATGGCTATGGGAACTGGTCTGATTCTGGGATTGAAAAAAAAGGAGGCTATTAAGTTTTCATTTTTATTAGCTATACCTTTGATATTTGGTGCTTCTCTAGTGGAGGCAAGAGAAATTGCACTTGCAGATATGACTCCTCTGACTTTTTTAACCTCTTTTACAGTAACTTTATTCATAAGTCTTGTTACCATAAATCTTCTTATTAAAATAATAAAAAGTGATAAATTTTACTTATTTGGAATTTATAATATAATAGTCGGTATTTCTGTGATTATCTGGAGTTTGGTTGGTTAGAGGATTTTAAGAATTCATCAAGTTTCTTGCTAACTGAAATGCTCTCCTATACTTGGGTTTTGATGCATCTTCATGACAATTAAAAGGATTTTCAGGTGGAGAGGCTTGAGCTGCACGAAAGATACTGACCCATCTACTATAGTTATCTGTTAAAAGCATTCTAGCAAGAGTTCTTTCATCTATATCATGAAATTCAGATAGTTGGTCTATTGCTCTTCTAGCAAATCCTCTTGCATTATGTGTAGCTAATGCAGCGTTACTCTTTACTCTCCAAGATTGAAAGCAAAGCCTTATTAAACTCCATAATTCTCCTCCAATATAACCAGCTAAAGCTAGTTTTCCTTTTTGTGAAGCTAATCTAGTGCCTTTAAATCCTCCAAATCCTTTTAGATAAGGATCAGATATAGAATCATCATGATCTAAAAACTCTAAAGCATATGCACGCTCAGCTGCATGAGTTATTCTTTCTGGGTCATAAAATCCTGCTATCATTTTCTTGTTATGTTTATTTTATATTTGCTATTTTATAGTAGTTAACAAATTGGTAATATATTTAAATTTAGTTTTCCCCCTGGGGGGATACCTAATAGTTATATTTATAAATCAGGAAAATATTCTGTATTATGGAAAAAGAAATCCTGTATGATATTGGATTAACAAAGGGGGAAGTTGAGGTTTATCTTGCACTTCTAAAAACCGGATTTTCTTCAACTGGAAATATAGTAAAAGAATCAAAAGTTACTAAATCAAAGGTTTATGATATTTTAAATAGATTAAAAGAAAAAGGCTTGGTTTCAATTTCTCTAAAAAATGATATTAATTATTATGATGCTGCTCCTCCTAATTTCTTAATAGAGTTAATAGAAAAAAGACAAAAAGAGGTAAAAAATCAAAAAGAACAAATTGAAAAATTAATTCCTGACTTAGTGACTATACAGACTTCTGCTCTTAAAAAAGAGAGAATAGAAATATTTGAGGGTTTTAAGGGCATGAAAAGTGCTTTTCAGATATTAGAAAAAGAATTTGAACCTGGGCAAGAATTCTTGGTATTTGGGGTTGATAAAACTTTAAATCAGCAGCAGCTAAATTTTTTTATAAATTATCATAAAATAAAATTAAAATCAAGAATAAAAACAAAGGTTATATTTACATCAAATCTTAAAGGTGTAAAAGAATATCATCTAAAAAAAAGCAGGTATAATGAAGAAAAACATCTAGAGCAAAGCAGTGCTATACCCATTAATATTTACAAAGATATGGTAATAATTCCTCTTCTATCCCAAGGTGAAAAAGAGATTACAATATTTTTTAAAAACAAAAAATTAGCAGAAGGATTTAGAAAATATTTTTATACTCTGTGGAAGGTAGCTAAGGCTTAACTTTTTCCATAAGATATAATAAAAATTATTAAAAATCATTTTATAATGAATATTAAAAAATATAGGGCATATAAAAGCTATAAATTTTTAATTAAATTTTGCTTCTTTCCAGAGGATTTTAAAATATTTTTTATAAGCATCTGCTAATGAATTTTCTTTTATTTTGATTATTTTAAAAGGAGGATTCCATACTGCAATAACCACATAATTACTGCATATGAGTGTCGAAGCATCAGAATGAAATAACTCTGGCAAGGTTCTTGCATAGGTATTCTTCATTTTCTTCAATTCTTTTACTCTTTTTATTGCTTCAAAATTATAAATATGATACATCTTTATTTTATTTTTTATTCTTTTTTTATGAAAATCAGAAAGATGCAATTTCATTAATTCATAAGCTCTTTTTGGAGCTCCGTAAACATATATAGGCTCTTTTTTTTCTAATAACTGATATAAAATATTTATAAAGGCATTGATTCCATTATAAAGTTCAGAGGAGCTTTCTGGAAGAGATTCTTTTTGCAGAGATCGTATTTCTGGAACTATCTCCTTTAGTTTTTCTTGTTTATTATTTAAAATATGTAGAAATATATTGGGATCATTAGCCTCATAATATATTTTTCCAGAGAATTTTCTTTCTGAAACAATACCCTTAGATGCTAATCTTTTTAAGATTTCATAAGTATTTGACTTGAAAAATCCTCCTTTTTTTGCAAGATTATAAGCAGTTGAAATTCCTATTTTAGATAGGAGAAGATAAACTCTAATTTCATGCAAAGAGAATCCTATCTCTTTCAGATTATTAATTATCTCTTCATCCATTTTGATACATATTTCATAGATGTTTGCTTTTTATTAAAAAAGTAGTATTGAATAC
>WJLK01000036.1 GCA_014728565.1 Candidatus Pacearchaeota archaeon | reverse complement strand
ATTATCTATTGTAAGATTTTCAACAAAAGGAATAGGAGATAATAAATCCCATCTTTTCATAGATTCTTTTAGTTTGTTAACATGTTTAAGTTTTCCACCAGAAGTTAAAACAAGAATATCTTTTTTCTTGTATTTATTAAAAGCCTGAATAATCTCTTTTGTGTTTCCTGAGTAACTTATTAAAATAATCAGAGTTTTTTTGTTTATTCTTGGAAGCTCTCCTGGATAAACTTCAATAGTAATTTCATCTCTAAGGAATTCTTTTAAAAGCAAGCCTGCAATATAGCTTCCACCCATTCCAATTACCCTAAAGTTTTTGAATCTTTTTTTTGTTTTTGGAACATCCAGTAGATAGGAATTCTCAATCTGGTTTGGAAAATCACAGACATAGTTGTAGAGGTTCATTTTAAAACTTATAGTGTTTTTTAATTATCTGGGCAGTTTTTTTTGCTGAAAGTTTTGTATTATCTATTGTAAGATTTTCAACAAAAGGAATAGGAGATAATAAATCCCATCTTTTCATAGATTCTTTTAGTTTGTTAACATGTTTAAGTTTTCCATGTTCTTTTCTTGATTCTTTTTTTACTCTTTTAAATAATTCATCTTTACTGCAGATTAATTGAATGAATTTTATTTTTGCATTATTTTTTTTAAAAAGATTAATCATACTCCTTAGACTTTTGTCATCCTCTTTTTTTGCATAGCAAAAAGTGTAGATGAGATTGATATTTTCTTTTAAAGCTAATTTAAAAATGATTTTTTTTATCTCTCTTGCATATTTCCAGTAATGACCTTTGTCAAATTCTATGAAATTTCCAATTAAATCATTAGCCATATGATTATGAAAAACTCTAAATCCAGTTATTTTAGAAAGTTCTTTTGCAACAGTTAATTTTCCAACAGCAGGAGGACCATAAATTATAACTATTTTCATTTTTACTTCAACTTCATTCTTATAAGATTATTTTTAGCACCAAAATATCTGATTACAGATTCACTCTCCTTTAATCCGAGTTTCAGGCTTTCTGAAATGGATTTTCCTGCAATCTGGCCTGCTACAAAACCTGATGCAAAGGCATCTCCTGCTCCTGTTCTTTCTTTTACTTTTATTTTATTAGGTTTGAGAGAGTATTTGTTTTTTCCATCATAGCATTTTATGGGATTGTTTTTATCTGTTATTACAACTATTCTAGGTCCTAAACTATGCAATCTCAGAAGAAGATTTTTTCCCTTTACTTTGTTTTTTTTACATAGAAGTTCTGCCTCTTCTTTGTTCATTATTAAAATTTCTGTAATTTTTAACAAAGGCAGAAGATTGGTTCTTTTTATCAGATATAAACTTGGATTAAAAGCTATTTTTGTTCCTTTTTTTGCTAAAATGTTTGCTAGTTTTTTCTGAGTCTCCAGACTTTTTCCTAGGAACGATGAGCAATATAACCATCTTGTACTGAATTTTTTTATTTCATCTAGTTCAAGAGTTTCATTAACTCCTTTATAAGTGAGGATTGTTCTGTTGTGAGCTCTGCTATCTAAGATTATTGAATAACCTGATATAGCATTTTTTTTAATTTTTCCAAGAAATTTTATTTTTTCTTTTTTCAGTAATTTAAGAATAGTCTGTCCATCAGTATCATCTCCTATTTTTCCAATATAACCTGTTTTAAAACCTAGTCTGGAGAATGCTACAGCAGTGTTGGTTCCTCCACCACCAATATCAAATTTTAGATTTTTTAAGAGAATTTTTGCTCCAACAGGATAGCACATAAATTTTCCTTTTTCTGCGATATCTGTATCTACAAAAACATCAACAACAGCACTTCCAAATGTTACTACATCAAATCTCATTTTAAGACTGTTTTTTAAAATTAAATAAAAAATAAAAAAATAAAAAAATTAAGCAAAAGCAAAATAAACCCCAACTATTATTGTTAGAACAACAATAATAATCAAAACCCATAGCCACCACTTGGATTTCTTAGGTTTTTCAGCTTCAGCTCCTGTTGTTCCTGTTTGTGCTTTAGCAGGTGCTGCAGCAGGTTTTTTTGTCTCTGCAACAGGTGCTGCTGCTTTTTTTGACATTCTTGGCATTTTTATACCTCCTTTTTCTGTTTAATATAAATTATTTTTCATTAATAAAGGTTATTGTTATGAAGTTTTTATTTTAGAGCTTCTAGTCCAGGAAGTTTTTTTCCTGCAACATAGGAAAGCAGGGCTCCTCCTGAGAGGCTTATATGGCTGAATCTGTTTCTGGGAATTTTTGATTTTTTAATTGCATCAGCTAGATGACCTCCTCCAATTAGAGAAAAACCTTTGTTTTTTGAAATTGCCTTTAGTATTGCTTTTGTTCCTTTTTCAAATTCTTTTAGTGAAGAAGCTCCAGGAGGACCTTTCATGTAGATTGATTTTGCTTTTTTTATTTCTTTAACATAGAGGTTTATTGTTTTTTCTCCAATATCAAAAATTCCGTATTTGCTTGGAAAATTCTCTAGAGGAATTTCAACTCTTTTGTTATTGATTTTAACAGCAAAATCAATAGGTGTTTTTATGTTTTTCATGTTATTTTTCAGTTGTTTTATAAGTTTTTTGTCAAGGTCTGCTTGTTTTCTTAGATAATTGTTCTGAGCACCTAGATTTTTTCCTTTTGCTATTAAACAAGATTGTCCAAATAAACCACATGCAAGAATTTTATTTTTTTGTTTTAGTAATGTCAGATAATCTTTAGGTTTTGCACCTCCTAGAATATATAGTGAGTTTTTAATTTTTATTTTTTTTAAAACTCTGACTTCTTTTTCCAGTAGTCTTCCTGCACATGTTTTAAGATACCTTGGAAAAACAGTTATTGAAAAATGATTTCTATGACAGACTGAAAATGCATCATTAACATAAATATCAGCAAGTTCAGCAAGTTTTATCAGTTTGTTATTTTTTTTATCTGGGAAGAACTCATGTTTTTCAAATCTTATGTTTTCCAGTAAAATAGCTTCTCCTGGTTTTAGATTTTTTACTGCTTTTTTGGTTTTTTCTCCAGT
>WJLK01000035.1 GCA_014728565.1 Candidatus Pacearchaeota archaeon | reverse complement strand
CTCTAGATTCTAGGATTATCTTTTTTATTCTTGGGTGAGTAGTTGTTTTAGCTATGAAATCATGAAGAGGATTTTCATCTTTTTTTAGGAATCTTGTTAGTGCCAGTGTTTTTTCATTTTTTTCTAGTTGGTAGACTCTTATTTTTCCAATTAATATTGTTTTTATGAAATTTTTATTAGTTAATTTATTTAAAATTCTAAAAGTTGTGGCAATATTAACTTTGGTTAGTCCAGAAACATCTGTTAAGGAGAATCTTTTTTCAGGATTATCTAAAAAAAGGTTTATGGTTTCTAATATTTTTTCATCAAAGAGATCTTTTAAAATTTCCATTTTTTTAAATATTCCTGTTTTATTATAGATTTTAAAGTTTATAAATTTTCTCAATATTAAAAATAATCATTATTTTTGAAAATCTATTTTATTTTTTTAATTTCAAATCATTTATGAAATAAATTTTCATTATTGAAAAAACGAAACCTTTATAAAGAAAAAAGCACATATCATTTTGTAAACTTTTTAGTTATTATATGAAAGGAGGGTAAAAAAGAGGTAGCATGAATAAAATAGTGAGAATACTTTTCCTACTAGGGTTAGGTTTTTTAGTTATATGTTTTTTATCAGTGAATACAGTTATGTCTGTTGTTCCAAAAGGAGCAAATTATACAGAAGTAAAAACAGAAAATGCTCCATGGCATAATCCACAGGACCATGATGCCTATGCTGGTAATGTAACTGAACTTGATATTACAGGTTATACTATTACACAAAACTGGCAGGGTTATTATGGAAATGTTTCAGGTACTATTTATTTAGCAGATGCTAGTGATAATGTACTTTATAACTGGTCTCTGGCAAGTCCAGAAGGTGAGGTTTATGCAGCTAATGAGAGTTCAGTTACCTGGACTAATATACAGTGTTTTAACTTTACTGCAACAGGAACCTATGCAGATGATTCATCGCAGAGAGGAGCAACTAGTTTTTATGGTATGAACCTCTCTCAGCTAGAGAATTCTACAGATATAGAATGGGATGATGTTGACGGAGTTAATGAGACTTTTAGCTTGGCTGGAACTCATGAAAGCGGTGATGGTTTAACTCATGATTTGTTTTATACAAACAACTTAGAGTTTAATGCTGGAGAGTGTTTAAGCACACACCTTTTCAATCATTCAGGTTCTGGAGCAGACAGTCAATTTCAGGAAGTTTTGCTTTATGACCCTGATAATCAGGTAGTTGTTTTTACATCAATACTTGATGAAGAGGATGTCAGTGGTTTTGATAATGAGTATCATGACTTTGAGATGCTTGTTTTGGATGACGGACATGGAACTGATTTAGACCCTACAATATACTACTTTTATGTAGAGCTAGAGTAAAGTTTCTATTATTATTTAAGGGAACTTTGCTCTAGTTAGTAGGAATTTTCTTAACTCTCAGTGGAGAAAGGTAAAGTACAGAGATAAAAATGAAGAGGCCTGAAAATAAAGAAGAAGTAGTGCAGAACTTAATTGTAATTCTTTTAATAATTGGAATAATTTTACTTTTTTCTTTAGCAAGTATTAATGCTGTTCCTCAAGGTCCTGATTCTATAAATGTAACTGCTAATGAGACTAAATCTGATGTTTCAGGAAAAGAGATTAATATATCTGGAGGATATATTGCAACTTTGAATTTAAGTACAACTACAAAAAATACTCACTGGAAAGCATTTGTTGGGTGGATTAATGGACAGTTTGCACTAACTGATCAGACAGGTTCAACAATATTTGATTGGGGGTTTACATCAGCTAGTGGAAGAGTTTTTGCTACTAAAAATTCAACGACACCAACATGGACCAATATAAATTGTTCTAATATAACTCATCTGAATAATGAAAATACTTATTTTAATCATACAAGTCCTAATGATAATTTAACTGTTACTTTTAATGCCACTTTTAATGAAAGCAATAATGAAACTGAATCAGGAGCTCATGAATCTTTTTATGTTGGAACAATATCCATAACTGCAAATTCATGTCCAACTACTAATACCTATACAAATAATCAGAGTGATCAGAATTACTGGGAGGAGGTTGCTTTGTACGATGGTTCAGATATTATTTATGCAGCACTTTCAGAGGAAGGTGAGGTTGGTTTTGATGGAAATACTTATGATTTTCAGATGATTGTTCCTGAAGATGCAACTCCTGGATCAGATACAAGAACTGCTTATTATCTTTATATTGAGCTTGATTAAAAATGAAATTTGGAAAATTTAAACAAAGAATAAAAAAAGTAGGGTGGAAACTAGAACTAGTCTTTTTTATTTTAATTGAATCTCTATTGATTTTTCTAATACTTCCATTATTTAGCTCTCCTGTTTTTGGAGGTGTTGGGGGAAATGTTACTGTTATTACTTATTTGGAGGTTGGAAATACATGGCCTGAACTTTTGAGTGTTCATATTAACTATGGTGATAATGTTACCCTGAGTCCGAATAGTACCCAGTTAGTTACTTGCATAGCTGTAGTTAGAGATTATAATAATGATACTGATCTTAATTCTGGTTGGGGAAGGTTTTTTGCAACCAGTTCTTCTTATGGCGACAGTGATGATAATAATTTTCATTATACAAATGATAGTTGCAATATAACCAGAAATTTCACTAGTTTTATGGGTTATACTGATGATGAATTTTTAGCTCTCTTAAACTGTACTTTTCCTGTTCAGTATTATGCAAATTCAACTGACTGGAACTGCACAGTCTGGATTAATGATACTCAGAATTGGAATGCTACAGGAAGTAACATTAGTTTTGTTGATGAGTTGCTTGCAGTAGGTCTTCCAGATACTATAAATTATGGTACAGTTAATGCAACTTATGTTTCTGATGAAAACATAACCTCTGTTATAAATTATGGAAATGTTGATATTGATCTTGATTTAAGTGGTTATGCAAGAACTGAGGGAGATGGTTATGCAATGAACTGCACTTATGGAAATGTTCAGAATATTTCAATCTTTTGGGAGAAATATAATGTTACAGAGTCTCATCCTGGAACTCTTACTTTAAGTCAGTTTGAGGCAAATTATACTAATTTAACTAGCAGTCCAGTGACAGAGCAGTTTGATTTAGCTTTTAGGCAGAATGATACTGAAAATGAGGCATTAAATGACACTTACTGGAGAATTTATGTTCCAATAGGTGTTGCTGGATCTTGTTCAGGAAATATTGTTTTTGGAGCAGTTAAATCATAAAATGATTTTAGTTACAATTTTTGAGAGCTTAATAAGAATTATGAAAGTTTTTATAGTTATTGAAGCTTAATCTTTTTTATTATCTTTTTCTAATGCTTTTTTCTGTGTTTCTTTGATATCCTGTTCTGCTTCTTTGATTTTTTGGTTTTCAATTTTTTCTAATTCATCTTTTAGCTCAGATTTTTTTTCTGGTTCCTGGATTTCTTCTTTTGGAATCTCTTCTGGTTTAAGAGGTATTTTTATCTCAAGAACTTTTATTTCACATAATGACAGAGGATAAGTTTTTTTGAGGTTTAGTGAAAGAGGTTTTTGTATTTTATTAGTTACAATTTCATTAAAAATTTCCTCGTCTTTTTTTGTTCTTAAGTAATCTTCTATCCAGTTTTTAGCTTTGTTTCTTAGAGTTTTTCTAACTGCTCTTGAGACTCTTTTTCTTGTTATAAAAAAAGGTTTTACTTTTAGCAGTGATTCCTGGCTCGGAGTCTCAAAAGAATCCTCTACATAACTTACTCTTTTCCTTATCATTCTTCTTATGAAGTAAGGCATTAATCTTAATTTAACTGGATGAGTCACTGGTTTTTCATTTTCAATTTTTACTTTTACAGTAGCCTCTATGCTTTTTCCTTTTAACTGTCTTGTTAAATCAAGTTTTATTGTTTTGTTTTCCACATCCTTAGGACTGATTCCTAGAAGTTCTATTTCTTGTTTTATAAAAGGAATATTTACTTTAATGAATTTTTTTCTTCTAGTAAGGACTTTTGTTTGTTTTACCATTTTTATATTATTCAATTAATAATTTGCTTACTCTCCTGGATTTTTTTGCAAGAGTTGATTTTTTGCATTCCTGGCATTTGTAGATTAACACTTTCCTGGTTGTTGTTTTTGTCTTTCTTTTCCAGTTTTTAATAGCTTTTCTACTATATTTTCCTTTATTACCTTTTCCAGCTGATCCTCCTCTTGCCTTTGTTCTTGAGATAGAACCTCTAGTGAGAGTTCCTCTTTTAAAACCAGTGCTTACTATATCTATTTTATGTTCTGTTTTTTTGTTGCATTTAGGACAGAATCTGTTTGTTTTTTTTGGGATTTTCATTGTGCTATCTGGATTTTTTGATATAATTGATTGAAAAGATAGGTTTTTAAACTTTTTCACTCTTATGGTGTCGGAGTTATAAAGATTTAGAAAACATCAAAAATCAAAAGATTTATTTAGGGAAATGGACAGAGTTTTGTTTAAAAAAGGAGAGCAGAGAAAATTCTTAGATCTAGTTATAGAGAGAATTGGTTGTTTTTCATTGAGAGGAATTCTACAGTTTGGATTTAATATTAAATATTCAACACTTAAAAATTATTATATTGAGAGAAGAACTTTGCCAAGAGATTTTTTTGAAGATTTATGTTATCTTGCTAGGATTGATAAAAATTCTTTGAAAGTAAGGTATATCAGAGAAAACTGGGGACAGGTTAAGGGCGGTAAAAAAGGTAAAGCTAGTTAAATTTATAAGATAATGGTTTATTATAAAAATAAGGCCTCATAGTTCAATGGTTAGAACACTTCCTTGACGTGGAAGAGAGCCAAGTTCAATTCTTGGTGGGGCCATTATTCTAATTTTTTCCAATTTTTTCTGATTTTTTTTATAATTTTTAATTTTTGTTTGGGAAATTTACTTAGTAACTAACTAACTAAGTTAGTAAGAAAGATTTAAATATGCTGTTTTATACAAAGGAATATAAAAAAGAGCTGGAGATGAAAAAATACCTACTTTTAATAGAGAATGAAGAATTATGGGAGAAATTTAAGAAATTAATAGACAGAGATATTAATACAGAGATTATTTCTTTAATTGAAAAAAAAGTTAAAAAAAAGGAGAAAAATGATAAATAAGGAGGTTAGAAACAGTAGAAGGGCTCAAGTTACTATTTTTGTAATTTTAGCAATTGTTATTGTTATTATAGCAGGAATAATTGCCTATCTTATATACAGGAGCAGTTTAGAAAAATCACTTCCCAGAGAGGTTGATCCTGTTTATGATTATTATCTAGGTTGTATTGAGGAAAATGTTTTAGATGGAGCATTGATATTAGGACAGCAAGCTGGTTATATTGATACTCCTGAATTTTATCCAGGAAGTATGTATATTCCTTTTTCATCCCAGTTGAATTTTTTAGGTTCTGGAGTTCCTTACTGGTATTATATTTCTGGCAATGGAATTTCTAGAGAGCAGGTTCCTACTAAAGAAAAAATGCAATCTCAGTTGAGTGGGTATCTTGAGGAGAGAATTTTGCAGTGTGATTTATCCCAGTTTTCTGAGCAAGGATTTCAGATAAACCTTAGTAGTGATATTGATGTTGAAAGTGAGATTGAGAAAAACAAGATAGTAATCAAAGTTATTCAGGATATGGATGTTGGTTTAGAGGATGTTGCTTGGAGTGGAAATAAACATGAATTAGTTGTTAATTCTAATCTAGGAAAGCATTATGATTTGGCTAAAAAAATTTATGATTATAATATGGATGAGATGTTTTTAGAAAATTACGGAGTGGACATACTCAGATTATATGCCCCTGTTGATGGAGTTGAACTAGGTTGTTCAAGTCTTATCTGGCCTGTCTGGGATATCAGGGAAAATTTAACCAGAGCACTAGAGGGAAATATTCCTGCAATAAAAGTCAAAGGTGATTATTATGTTATTAAAAAAGAGGAGCATAAGTATTTTGTTAATGATATTGGAGAGGATGTAGATATTAATGTTAATTTTATGTATTTAAGAGAGTGGCCAATGAAATTAGAGATATGGCCTTCTGAAGAGGGATATCTAAGAGCAGACCCTGTTGGATTGCAGGAAGGCTTGGGAATGTTGGGTTTTTGTTATGTTCCCTACCATTTTGTTTATGATTTTGGATTTCCAGTAATGATTCAGTTATTTGAGGGAAAAGAGATGTTTCAGTTTCCAGTAGTTGTTTTTATTGAAAAAAACAAACCAAGAGAGGCTTCTGATGTTGAGGGATTACCAAATGTTGTTCCTGGGTTATGCCAACATAAAAATACCAAAGCAAGAGTTTATACATATAATACTAATCTAGAGCCAATTCCTGCTCATATAAAGTATAAGTGTTTTGATACAACTTGTGATATGGGTTACACAATTCCAGAAGGGAATGATTTTGTTTTGTCAACAGATTTTCCTCAGTGTGTTAATGGTTATGTTATTGCAAGTTCTCCAGGTTATAAACCCAAGAAACAGTTAGTTCCAAGAATTGAAGGAGGTATTAATGTTGTTTTGGATAGAGAGTATCTACTGGAAGTCGAGGTTAGGAAATCTGGAAGAAAATTAGATGATTATTGTGTTGTGACTTTTACAAGAGATGATGATTCATGGGTTATTTCATATCCTGAACAAAAAACAGCTAAATTAACAGAGGGTCAGTATGAGATAAAGGTTTATTCTTATACAGATTCTGATATAGTGTTAAGAGGAAGTAGTAGCCAGAAGTGTATAGAAGTTCCAAAATCAGGATTAGGAGGAGTTCTTGGATTTACAGAGGAAAAATGTTTTGATTTTAATATACCTAGCCAGAGTGTTGGATTTGCAATTTCAGGAGGGGGTAAGCAGAAACATTATATTCCAGAATCTCAATTAAGAGAGTCCAGGAAAATAATTATTGACATTGATGATTTTGGAGTTCCTAATAAGGTTGAGGATTTGCAGGTTAATTTCAATAAACTGGAGATATCTGGATTGGATATAAATTTTGAGTAAAAATGAAAAAAAATCTGAAAATAAAATCTGGAATTTTAAGTTTATTTGTGATTTTATTTATTCCAATTTTAATTGCTCAAACCTCTCCTTATGGTTATAATACTGGTTATCCAACTGGTTCTGGTTATCCTTCAGGATCAGGATATTCATCCAGTTATGGAGGTTATCCAACTGGCTATAACACAAGCCATCCTTCAAACTATAATCAGGGTTATTACTCAGATTATGGAGGTTATCCTAGTTATGGTTATTCAAAAAATACACAGTATTCTAATCCAAGTTATTCTGGTTATGGTTATAATTCTCAAAGTTATTACAGTAATTACGGATTTAATCAGCAGGATTGCATGCACAGACAGGATTTTATTATGCAGATAGCTCCAGGAGGTTGTTCTCCTGCAGTTGTTAGAAGTGATTTATTAGAAGAGCAGAATGTTCCTGTTTTTTGTAAAGTAGTTGGGGTTCAGACAAACCCTCTGATTGATATGTCAACAGTGAGGAGCATAAGATTCAGGGGAGAGTATCCAGAGGGAATTTCAGGTGTTAGTTATTTTCCTGCAAGAGCTGCTCTTAGAGGTTATAATTACGGAGGTTATGGAAGTGGGTTTAATAGTAATTCTATTGTTGATGAAAACATAGGTTATCTTGTTGTTGTTTTAAGCAGATATTCTAAGGAGGGTGATATGCCTGATTTTATTGATGCTAATATAACTGCAGTTATAGATTATAGTACAGAGAATGCTTTTGGAGTTGGAAATACTTATTTTTATTTAAGTGAGATGAGTGATAATGAGTGGTATAGAGATTATAGGGATTATGGTTTTTGGAATGGAAAAGGTTATATAAGGGCTGAATCAATTGAATCTGACAGAGCAGTAATTTCAATTTATAGAAATGCTGATTCTAAAGAAAATACAATAACTCTTAGAAAGGGAGAGACCTCCAAGGAGATTTATTTAGGAGGTTTTTATTGTGCTGCTGGACTTAGATTAAGATTAGATAGTATTGGACCTCCTGTTGAATCTGCTCTGTTACAGATTAATGACCAGAAGTTATGGGTTTCTAGAGGGGATAGGATTCTTAATAACAGGTGCAGAGTAGTTGATTTGCAAACTTATGGAGGTGGAGGAAAGATAACTCTTGAGTGTTACGGAGAGCAAAAAAGAGTTGAATTGAGCCTTAATCCTGGAAAAGCAAGTTTTTTCTTAGACAGTGAGTCAGGAGATTATGTTGCTAATGAGAAGATAAGAGGAGATGATAATCATTATATAGGATATATAGGAATGTCTTCAGACGGTGCTGATTTTGTTGTTTTAGTGAAGGATGATTTTTCTGATACAAAATACGAGTTTCAGGATAAAGGAGTTTTTGAGACTGTTGAAAATTTAGTTTCAACAGGAGCTTCTTTTAAGGATTTGAGGAATAATATTCCTGGAGAGATTAAGAAATCTTACAGAACCAAATATAAAAAGATAAAGCAAGAAGATTTGGATAAAAAATTGAAAGTGGAGATATTAAAAAAAGGAGACCTTTCAGAATTAAAAAAAGGTTTTGGTCTTGAAAAAGTTTTGGTTGCAAAGGATAAAGACTGGAGTTCTGAAGATTATGATGAGAATACTGCACTTGCACTTGGATATTACGAAAAAGCTATAAAGCATTACCAGGATCTTGTTGATTTTTTTCCTAATGAGAAGATGTTTGAAGGAGAGGATCCTTATGCTGCAAAAGGTTTACTTGAAGCAGCTAAGTTATCAAAACAGTTTGATATGAATGCAAGGTCTCAAAATTTTCTTAAAAGATTAAGACATGAATATCCTGGTTCTACTAGTGCAAAAGAAGCTGCTCGTGAAAATGACTTGCTTATGAAATATGATACAACAAATTCAAAAAAAGTCATACATCTTTCCAATGAAGTTCATTTTGTTGATGTTCTTGATTTCAAGAAACCTAAAGCAAGTGAAGCAAATGCAGTTGTTTTAATAGACGGCAAGCAGGAAACACTAGAATTAAATAAAGTTTTCAGGACTGGAAATTATTCTCTTACCCTTACTGAGTTAAGAAGTGATTATATAACTCTTAAGTATTATGAAAAGGGTTCAGGAGAGAGAACTAAGAGAATAAAATTAGGAGAGAGGAGTGTTGTTGGAGATTCTGAAGTAAAGGTTCTCGAGATAAATATGGTGGAACAGGCTAAAATAAGCATTCTTCCAAATTCTTATGGTCCTAGGTCAGAATCAAGTTTCCATTTTAGAATTGGAATTGAAAAAAGAGCTATTCCTCTAAGTCCGGAGATGGCTAAAGCATTAATGGATGGTTTAATCGAGGCTATTAATGCCTGGAATAAGATTAATAGTAAATTAGGAAATGTGATAAGAGTTATGAAGGCAGCCTGTTTCTCAACATCATCTATTTTAACTGTTAAAAGCTATGTTGATGGATTAAGTGGAAAATCCATGGCTAGAAATACAATTATGACAGGTACTGGTGGATGGAATCAGAAATGCGAGGAACTGGTTAATGAGGGGAAGTATAACAGTGTTGAGCAGTGCTTGTTGGATAAGAATAATCTGATAAATGAGGATGTTGATATTTATGCTAGTGAAATTGAAAAGACTAACAATATTCTAAAGGATATTAAGGATAGGGTAGGTGTTGAGAGGTCAGGTCCTCTTGATTTTGACGGTTATGTTGACAGTGAGAAAGTTAGAAAAGAATTTAAAAAAGAGTTTGATAAATTTTGCAACAGTGTTGATGATAAAATTGTTCTTCCTGATAAAGCAGAAACAGAGGTCTCTTTTTCAGGAGAGAAAGGAATTTGTGAGTGGGAGAATATGACTCATGAGCAGAGAAGAGATATCATGACTCTTTATAATGTGAGGAGAGCAGGAGGAAGTGGAGTAATGACAGAGATGGCTGATCAAAAACTTGGAAATGTTGTTCTTGAAGCTAAGAATTATGAGGAGTATATAACCTCTAAAATCAAGGCTGATGAAGAGGCTAAGAAAAACAATTTAGGTATTCAGACAACAACACCTGTTGGTGATAAGGTGACAGTAGGACATATAAAGAAGATAACAAATGTGGATTTAGATCACTCTGTTTATAAGAATTTTAAAGAGGGTGATACTCTGATCAGAATTTTTATACCTTCTAGAGACAGTGTGGGAGGTGTTAATTTTGAGTCAAAAACATCTGTTGCAGGAAAAGAGGTTCTTGTTCAGGTTAAGCCTGTTTCTGATGGTCAAGATGAGTACACACCTGATCCTAGTGGTAAGATCTTTTTTGTTGATGGAACTGAAGTTAAAGATAAAAAAGCTATTGAGGAAGTCAGGGATTACATGAGCATGGCTGGAATGAAAAAAATAAGAGAAGCCAGCGAGGATACTTATGATAATCCTATGCGTAATCCTGATAAACTAAAGGTCAAGTATTTTGAAAGAGCCCCTTACAAAGGACTTCCTGCAGAGATACCTTTTGATACAAGAAAGGGTTGGTATGTTAGAATGAATTATGTTTTGAGTGGTTTTGGAAAACCTTATGATGAATCTGGAAGAGTTGTTAATTTTTATATATGCAATTCAGGTCCTAATGGTTTGATTGAATTCCAGAAAAGTGCTGATGATATATGCAGGTATTATAATGCTGTTAATTCTGTGGTTGATTTTCCAGGATTAAGTGAGTCAGAATCAAGAGAGATAGTTATGAAGGCACAGAGAGCAATTGCTGATGCTGCAAAGCAGTATGGTAAGGAGAGAGTCACAGTTGGAGGCAAGAGTTTTGAAACAGGTATTACAACAGGAGGGGAGGAAGGAAGATGCACTGATTTCATGGCTCCTGAAGATTGTATGCTTATGTTTAATGTTTGTGATCCTGTTATCTGTCCTCCATCCAGGTGTGATTTAGGGGGAGATTACAGAGTTGATAATGTTATACAGTCAGGAATTATTGGAAGCCTTGTTTTGTGTCTTCCTAATTATAAAGAGGGTATTGCTGTTCCAATCTGCCTTACAGGAGTTCATGCAGGAATAGATGGTTATATAAGTATAATGAATTCAACAGTTGATTGTCTTAGAGAGAGCATAGAGACTGGGAGGAGTGTTGGTATCTGTGATGAAATAAGAAGTATTTATCTTTGTGAGTTTTTCTGGAAACAGGCAGGCCCTCTCTTAAAGACAGTTATTCCTCAGACTTTTTCAGGAATGTATGGGCAGGGAACAAGGGGTGGTGGTGAGTATGCTACTGTTCAGACAGCTTGGGATAATACTCAAGGTGCTATAAATTATTTTCAGAATGAATATGCTGTTAACTCTATGAGAGCTTTTCAGTCTCGTTCTACAGACCAGATAGGAGTTGATGTATGTAAGAGCTTTGTTTCATCTAGTTTTCCTTCTTCTTTGTTTGCTTTTGATGCGTGGATTGAACCAGATAGTCCTGTTCAGTTTCATGCATGGTTTTATGAAAATCAGTTAACAACAGCAAGTGTTCCTCCAACATCTCATTATAAAGTTTATTATCACATCTATTCTGGGAAAGACATGGGAGCTTCTTATGTAGTTTATCTGAAAAATCTTCCTGACATGGGTTATATTCACTCAACAGGCTCAAGAGTAGTGGCTAGAGGTTATGTTCCAAGAGGCAGTCAGGCAGATGAAGCAGTTGATTTTACCGGACCTTCTGGTTTCAAACAATTATGCATAAGTGTTAATGGGAGAGAGGAGTGTGGATTTGGAAGAGTAAGTACTAGTTATTTTTTGAATAGTATGAGTGATAGATATGTTGAGGAACAGACAAACACTCAGATAACAACTTCTGAAGATTGTGTTGCTGGAACACCCTCTTATCATAGTTTAATAAATCCTAATCTTCAGGCAGGAATTGAAGAAACAATGCAACCAGCACTGTATAATAAGGGAATTGTCAGGGTTTGTTCAACTGAGAATCCTGGAAAACAGATTAACAGCAGTGGAGATTATGATGGGACAGGGTCTAGTTTTGAAAGATGGAAAGAAGTTGGTTATTGTGATGACCCTACTATAAAATGCTGGCTGGATCTAAATAGTGTTAAGGATGTTGTTGTAAACAAGCAAGTTGAGCAAAAGATTGTTCAGGGAGGAGGAAGTGTTGTTGAAATTTGGCCCCAGGCACAGAGCAGGGCAGTTGCAGATGAAGCAGAGAGAATGATTCAGGAACTTCTAATAGACTCTGAAGATAACAGAGCAACAATTGAGTCTAAGATAACGCCTATTGTAACTAGGCTGAAGGATTTAATAAAATATGGAACTACTAATGTTGATAAAGCAAGAGGACAGTATATTCTTGCTAATTTGTATGCTAAAATTTCTCTAGGTCTTTATGGAAGGAACCCTAATAATACACTTAGTTTGAATACTAAATCTTATGTTAGTTCTAATGAAAAAGTCATAGTTGATGAGGTTTTGTATGATGATATTGAAGATTCCTCTGAAAGTTCTGAAGAGGATGTTATTGTTGATGAAATAACTTACGAGGATATTGAAGAAGGGACAAAAGTTGGTTATTATGTTGTTAAGAAGAGAGGGTTTTTAGGAACAAAATTTGTTATTTACAGAGGAAACACAGCTACTGATTATTATATAACCAGAGAAGCTGATTCTGAAGAGATAGATTATTTGATTAAGAGAGAGGATTGGTTGCTTGATAGTGATGTTGGTGAGATAAGAAACAGCCATGTTTATGTTTTTAGTGATTTTAGGAATTTTCTTCCTGAGTTAGATGGGAAGTTTTTTGATTCTGAATCTGGGAAATTTATCAGTCAGAATTCTGAATCTGAGACAGCTGTTTTTAGTGACAGTATGTTAAAGCAGGATATTAATATTGAGATAAAGAGATATGAATATGGAGGTCATATATCAATAATGTATAGGTATTCAAATGGTAACTGGATTTCTAAGGATTCTAGTTTTGTTAATAAAAAACTTGATTATGCAAATGGTGTGAGAGAGCTAGTAGGGTTGATGGAATATTCTGACTGGATTTATATTCATTATGGAAATCAGTACTGGAGATGGGATAAAAAAAATAGAGATTCAAAAAAATTAAGTGAGGAGGTATTAAATAAACTTAAGGAGCTTAAGGTTTAGCAAAGTATTTAAATAAATAATTATTAAATTTTTTAGAGATGATAGAGAAAAGAGGTCCTGGTATTTTAGTAGCTTTTTTATTAGTTGTAGGTTTTTTAGCTTTTGGATTTGTAATATCTAATGTTCATGGTGATTTCAGAGATATTACAGGAGCTATTAGTGCCTTTGCTATGACTCCTCCTCCTTATTTTGATCCAGTGCCTGTTAATCAGGTTGTTGAGTATGGAGAGGCTTTGGGTTATGATGTTAATGCTACTCCAAGTGGCTCACCTATTGATTCTTATTTTATTGATGATAATGGCAATTTTACGATAAATAACTCTGGATTTATAAAAAATAACACTATTCTTGATTTGGGGATTTATTCTTTGAATATAAGTGTTAATGATACTGATGGAGATATTAATTTTTCTCTGATAAATGTAACTGTGCAGGATACAACATCTCCTTATTTTGATTTTTCTATTGAAAATCAAAATATCAATTGTTCTCAGGAGTTTAATTATGATATAGATGCTAGTGATAATGTTAATATAAGTTCTTACTTTATTGATGATAATGGTAATTTTACAATAAACAGCTCTGGATTTATAAAAAATAATACAGTATTATCTCCTAGACGTTATTTTTTGAATATAAGTGTTAATGACAGTTCTGGAAATACCAATTCTAGTTCTATTAAAATTAATGTTAATATAGTCAATACAACTAATATTACTGCTAATATTTCTACTCTGGTTAGTTTTGATGTTGTTGATACTAGTTTAACTTTATTTCTAGTTAATAATGTTTCTTCTACTCTGACTTTATTAGAAGAAGGTTCAATTCCCTCTTCTCATAGTGATTTAGAGGAATTGAAAACAATTAACATAACCACAGATTCTAATACCTCTGGAAATCTGGAATGGTGTTTTATTAATATTTCCTATTCAGGTTCAGAGCTTAGTTCTGCAGGTATAAGCAATGAGTCAAGATTAAAGATATATTATTATAATGATAGTTCTTCTTCATGGCAGTTAGAGGAAAATCAGGATGTTGTTACAGGAAGTAATTATGTCTGGGCAAATATAACTCATTTTAGCCTGTTCTCTGTTTTTGGTAATGATACTAATGTTTCTGATGATAATGACAATAATGACACCAATGATGATGACAGTAGTTCTGGAGGAGACAATCCTACTTTTAATTTTACTGGTTACTGGACTCTTACTTATTATGTTCCTGAGACTCAGTTCAGAGCAGGTTATAATAGGTTACTTGGATTAAGAAAAAGAGTGAGAGTTACAATTAATAATACTAATCATTATGTAGGAGTTGTTTCTTTAATAAGCAATGCTGTTACAATCAATGTCTCTTCTGATCCTCAGCAGGCTGTTTTATTAGATGGAGAGAATAAGAGTTTTGATGTTCTTGGAGATGGTTATTATGATATTAATGTTAAATTAAATAATATTGATACAGAGAGTAGCAGGGCAAATCTTACAATTACTTTTGTTCATGATAAAATTCCTGAGACAACAAGTAATGAATCTGAAGTTTCTAATAAGACAGAGATACCTTCTAATGAAACTTCTGTAAAAGAGGAATCTGGAAGATTCAGGCTGAATTTGAGTCTCAAAACAATTTTATGGTCAGTAGGAGTAATAGTATTATTGGTAGTTGTTTTGTTTATTGCTTTTATTGTAAAAGATGTTAGAAAAGATAAAAAATTAAGAAGCAAGTGGCATGTTGTTTTTGTTGAATTCTACAAGGATTTGAAGGAAACTTTTACAAAGAGTTTTTCTGATTTTAAGACTCGGATGAAGAGAAAATAGTTTTTAGGATTTTATGCGGGAGAGAGGATTCGAACCCCTGTAGGCACTTAGCCACTGCGGCCTAAACGCAGCCCGTTTGACCACTCCGGCACCCCCGCATAGATAGAAGGAAAGTCTCTCTTATCAACTCTCAAGGCTTTTTCAAGAGTTAAGAGTATTCCTTATCAACTTAGGGTTTTTTCAATATAAAAACCTAACTATGATAAATTTATTATATAAGCAAGGGACATATGTCACTAGGGGAGAGAAAATAAGTTCCTGTATCACAATTTAGGAAGACAAGTCTAACCTAAATTTATTTATTCTCTATTAATGATAAAGATCTCATAAGATATCCTTCTGTAGAGCTAAAAATATCTGCAGATTAATAATTAATGAAAAATTTGAGTTAATGAAATGTGTAAAAAGGGTAGGACATATGTCTGTAGGGAGCACACTATGATAAATTTAAATACACTTAAAACTATTTTATTAGATGAGAGGTGAACTACTAGGAAAGATATCAGGTTTTATTCTAATTTTCATTATAATGGGGTTTCTTCCTGTTTTTATTAGATTTTCTGTTATTGAACATACCAGTGATTTTAAAACAGAGTGGAGGGTTGTTCATGAAGTAACTAATTTTTATGATTCTGTTTTAAGAGTAAGAGATGATACTCGGCTGCCACCTAAATCACTTGCTATAGGGCTTAATGTTGTTCTGAGTTTAATTTATACAGGAATAGTCTACTCTCTGATAATTTTTGGAATAAAAATCTATAGAATTTTGTGATTATTTCTCTTTCTTTTTCTTTGCTTTTGCTTCTGCTTCCTTGATTCTTAGTTTTTCCTCTAAATCAAGCTTGTCGAGAAGTTCCTTGTAACGATTTCTTATTGTTACTTCTGTTATTCCTGCAACATCTGCAACCTCTCTCTGGGTTTTTTTCTCGTTATTTAGTAAGGCTGCTACATAAAGTCCAGCAGCTGCAATTCCTGCAGGTCCTCTTCCAGAGGTTAATTCAGAACCTTCTGCTTTTTTCAGTATTTTTAGTGATTCATTCTGAGTTTTTGGAGACAGCTTAAGAACAGAGGCAAATCTATGAATGTAATCCTTAGGAGAGGAGGGAGTTACTTTAATTCCTAATTTTCTGATTATAAATCTATAGGTTCTTCCTATCTCTTTTCTCTCTACATCAGAAGCTGCAGATATTTCATCTAGTGTTCGAGGTATGTCATAGGACCTGCATGCTGCATAAATACAGGCTGCAATAACTGATTCCATTGATCTTCCTCTAACAAGACCTCTTTGTAAAACAAACTGGTAGATTCTTGAAGCTTCGTCTTTTACAACTTCTGGGAGATTTAAGAAACTAGCTACACGTCTTAATTCAGTCATGGCTAGTCTTAGGTTTCTCTCGATAGAGGTTGAAACTCTCTCCTGCCATTTTTTTAATCTTAGAAATTTCCTAGTAGAACCTGCATCTAATTTGTATATGTCTGAGATTTCTCCTACATTTGTAGTAAGTCCTTTGTCAAATTTTTGCATTGATAAAGGTGCTCCTCCCCTTCCTTTTTTATCACCTGATTCAAAACTTCCTTGGAGTTCCTGGCTGGTATCTACCATTTTTTCTTCAACAACTGTTCCACAGTCATTGCAGAAAACCTCTCCTCGTTGTTCATCCCAGGTGAGATTAACACTTCCGCATTCAGGACATCTTTTAATATTAGCCATTTTAAAATAAGATTAATTAAAATTATATTTAATTTATAGCAAGGTTTATAAACTTAATGTAAGAAAGTTTTTAAATGTTTCGGTTAGTCTGAATTTTTGTGTAAAAGAGGCAGACAAGGATGGCAAATCCTTGGAATATGCTGATGTGTAATGAAGAAAAAGATTCAGAACATAACAGCTAATTCACCTTTTCATCTGCCTCTTAAAAGACTATTATACCTGATTTATAAATTTTTTTAGAGTCTTTAGAACATGAAAAGGTATTTATATTATTTTTTAGTTAATTTTATATGAGTTATGTGAGTTATAACCAAAACTGGTTTAGGGTATTAGATGAAGCAGCTGAAACTGCTCGTTTTCTAGGTTATGAAGAAGTTACACCAGGATGTATTCTCATGGGTTTGTTAAGGACAGATTTATCAGGAATACTTCTTAGAGATGAGGGAATCACTCCTTGTAAGGTACTTGGTGTTTTTCCTGAAATAGAGGGTGCAGTTAGAGATAGGATTGCTCATAGATATGATATGCCTTATACACATTCTGCAGTCAATATAGTGAATCTTGCAAAGAAGAGTGGTGAGGAAATGCAACATGGATACAGAGGACCAGAACATCTGATTATTGGAATTGGAAGGTCAGAAGATTCTGATGTTAGAGAGATATTTGATATGCTTGGAATTAGTGGTCAGCAATTAGTAGACAGTTCTAGAAATCTTCTTGGTTTTGGAATTCATTCTGCTGCTTAGAAATGAATTTTCTTGAAAACAACAATTCATATAAAGTTTTCTAGTTTTGAGTTTTATGCCAATATTATTAGGAACTGATGAACCTAGAACTCCGAGTTTTTTTAGAGGGAATTTTGATTTTGATGATTTGTTCAGGGATAGAAGTAAGGATAATTTTTGGGTTTATCTAGTTGGATTACGAAGATATACTACAAGATATTATTATGATGTTGTGAGAAATAATTATGGTTTATCTCTTGCTTCAGGCATTTCTGATATTGAAATGTCTGTTCTGATATCAGATAGTGATCCTGAGATTGGGAGAATAACACCTCTCTACTATCTTGAGATTAATCCTTTTGATTTGTCTATGAAAACTATTGATAGGAGTGTTGTTGAATTTGTAGAAAATAAAGGGGATTTTTATGGAATTATAAGTCCCTTCTGTGATACTGTTTTTGATGATGATTCTGAAACAGCCATAAAGATAGAGCAACCTTATGTTTTTCCTGCTATTTCTATAAAACCTTTTTGTTCGCATATCATGTCCAGAGAAGAACTTTGTGGATGGGTGAATAGGTACATGACTGCAAGAGAAAAAACAGATGAGAGAGATATTCTTAGAGAAGTTATTCAGACAGGTTCTGAAATGTATGATAGATTCGTAGGATTATTTGGAAAAGATAATTTTGGAGATTATTCAGACATAACTAGAAATAGGAGAAGACTTTTACCAGAACATAGGAATTATAGAGTATTTTCATTAAGAGAATTTGGAAGAAAAGACTTAGAAAAATTAGTTTTTAAGTGGAGAAGTATTCCTAGAAAAGCAGGTACTTTTCTTTTTGGAAGTGATTCTGCTATTAGAAGAAATCTTGGAAGTTATGAACAGGCAGTATTTCATGCTTCTGAAGCACTGATACCTCTCTGTACTACAATGCCTCTTTTGGAGTATTTGCAATATTCTGCAAAACAGGGAGATTTTGTTCTACCTGTTTTTTTGTTTACTGCCTGGATGGGATTAGGTTTAGATTATGCTTACAGGCTTTATAAAACTAATTCAAGTCATCCAGCTCCAAAATCAGGCATAGTCAGGAGTTTGTATGAAAGAGTATTTGAGGAAAAAAGATTTTTTTAGAAATTATGAACAATTCTAAAAAGAACCATTATCGTAAAGAGCTTGCTGAGGATTTTGGTCAGTTTCATTATTCATATAATTATTTGCTTGATTGCAATATCCTCCATTTCCACAACCATAACCTGAGTCATTGAAATCATAAGACATTTTTGATTTGTATTAAATTTATTAATTTAAACATGAAAAACAGGGTTTTTAAATATATGTGAGATAGGGATTTATTTTTCTTTTTCCTCTTTAATTAACAGAGCTTGGACCATGCCTTCCTGAGAAGGTCTGTTGGTTATTTTAGCTTTTCCAAGTTCTGTTTCTATTATAGCTGATTTTACAAGAATATTTTGTCTAGCTAAGAAACGATTAGAAGGTGTTTCCAGTACATTGGTTATTTTAACTTTTTTGGTTTTTTTAGTTTTAGGGTCAGTGACATTTGCAAACTCGTCTGATAGCAACGCTGTTTTAAGATTTTTACCTCTTGTTCTGATTACTTTTGATTTTCTTTCTTTGAGTTTTACTTTTCTTTCTTCTCCTGGAAGAGAGTGTTTTTTCTTTTTTCTGAATTTATGATATTTTCCTCCAGTTGTTTTTCTTCCATATCCCATAGATTTTTTTGTTAAAAACTATATTTAAATGTTTTGGGAGTTGATTTTTATATTTTTTTATAAGAATATTTAAAAAAGATGTTTTATAGTTTGTTTTATGAAAAACACAATTGAGAGACCACTTGATGTCTTAAATAATGCAAAAGGAAAAGAAGTGCTTGTTCAGCTGAAAAACAACAGACAGATGGTAGGAACTCTTCTTGCATTTGATATGCATATCAATATTGCGATTGATAATGCAAAAGAGATCTTGGGAGATGAAAAAAAGAATCTGGGGTTGATTTTTTTAAAAGGAGATTCAGTTATTTTCATATCTCCTGCAAATGTGGTTGATTAGTTTTTGTAATGAGTTTTGACCTATTTAGATTGGCACGGTCTTTTGGTTCTTTTTGAATTTATGTAGTCATGACTATAGAAAGTTTTAAAAACTTCATTAATAAAGTTCTTTTATGGTTAATGGAATTGAGAGACCACTTGATGTCTTAAATAATGCAAAAGGAAAAGAAGTGCTTGTTCAGCTGAAAAACAACAGACAGATGGTAGGAACTCTTCTTGCATTTGATATTCATATAAATATTGTTTTAGATAACGCTAAAGAGATAAATGAGGGTGAGAATAAAAGAAGTATTGGGCTTACTTTTTTAAGAGGAGATACTATCATTTTTATTTCACCTGCTTCAGTTGTTAAACAGGAAGATTAGATTATATTGTTATACTCATTAGATCCTTTGCTATTTCTGTTTTTTTAAAATATTTTTTAGCTTCTTTAAGAACTAGTTTTTCCTTATATTCGTATCTTTGGGACAGATGAGTTAGTATTAGTTTTTTTACTTTTGATGATTTAGCAAGTTCAGCTGCCTGTCTTGCTGTCAGGTGCATTCTTTCCTTGACTTTATTTTTATCTAGGGAATCCAGGAATGTGGATTCAATAACAGCGAGGTCTGAATCTTTTATTAATTTTTTAATGTTCTGGCATTTTTGCGTGTCAAGAATAAAACTTATTTTTCTTCCTTTTTCAGGATAAGTAAGGTCTTTGTATTTGATTGTTTTTTTATTTATTTTTATGTTTTTTCCCTTTTTGAGCTTTGCTATTTCTGATGAGCCAGGAAGCTTAAGTTTTTTTAGTTTTTTCTTATCTATTCTAAGTTTATTTTTTTCTTTAAAGAAGTAACCATTGCAGATAGAATTGTGTTTTAGTTTCATAGCTGTTATTTCAAAATCCTCTGTATCTATGAATTTTCCATTAACCTCTTTTACCTGTATCTTGATTTTTTCAGTGAATATAAAATTTCTGATAATGTTTTTGATAAATTTTTTTATTCCTCTTGGCCCATAGATTAAAAGAGTTTTATTGTAGTTATTTAAACCAAGGGTTTCAAATAATCCAGGAAGACCGAAAACATGGTCTCCGTGGAGGTGTGTTATAAGTATTTTGTTTATTTTTAGAGGATTGATTTTAGCTTTTCTTAGTTGTCTCTGAGTTCCTTCTCCACAGTCAATCAGGATATTTTCAGATTTATATCTAAGAAAAATTGATGTGTGATTCCTTGTTGCTGTAGGAATTGCACTGCTCGTTCCCAGAAAAGTTAGGTGTATTTTTTCTGCCATATAAAGCAAAGGATATTTTGGTTTAAATAGGTTTTTGAGATTGGTAAGTTTTAAAAATATCATTAAGTTAGTAATAACATGAAAAAAATTAGAGATGTTCAGTTATTGATGTTTTTGTTAGTCATTATTTTTTCAGCAGGAATTTCAGCTGAAAAAATAGGAATAGATATTGATAATACTTATGTTCCTGGAGAGGAGATGTTTATTAATGTTATTCTTTATGATGATGACAATAATGAGATTCCTGGAGAGGTGAATTTTGAGGTTCAGAACTATTATACAGATGTTATTTATTCAGGAAGGGTTAATTCTGGAGAGGGTGTTGTTTTTAAACTTCCGGAGAATTCGATAAGTGGTTACTGGGCAGTTGTTGCTAGTTATAAGGATGTTGAGGCTAAAGAGCTTTTTAATGTCCAGGAATTAGAAAAAGCAGATATTAGATTAGAGAAGGATAAATTGATTATAGCTAATATTGGTAATGTTCCTTATAAAAAATCTCTTATTATCTCTATTGGAGGGCATGAGGAAACTGCAGTTGTTCCATTAGAGGTAGGAGAAAAAAAAGAAATTAGATTAACAGCTCCTGAAGGTAATTATGATGTGAGGGTTAATGACGGAACTCAGAAACAGGACATTGTTTTTAAAAATGTTGCTTTGACAGGAAATGTTATTGGATTAGAGAGTGTTAGTTCAGAAAACTTTTGGAGCAGATATCCAATTGTTATTGTTTTCCTGGTTGTTCTAGCTATTCTTGTTATAATAATTACAGGTGCTAGAATAAAAAAACATTAGTTATTTTTTATAATTAGTTTTATAAAGAAAGTTCTTTTTTATTTATAATGGAAAAAAGAGAAGTGTTTTTTGTAATTGGTGTTTTATTAATTTTAATTTTAGGAGTTATCAGAGCTGAGAATTTTGAAGATGATGAATTTAATAAAGGAATTGAATTTTCAGAAATTGGAAATATAATTGCTAAGAGTGGTGAGAGAAAAACTCTTTCTCTGGAGGTTAAAAACAATGGGAAATTTTTTCTTAATAGATGCAGGTTAATTTTCAGGGGTGAGACAAAAAATTGGTTTTATTCAAACTTAGTTAAAGGTATTGCTCCAGGTGAAAATACAGATTATATTTTTGATTTAAGAGTTCCTGAGAAAATAGATGTAGGAGATTATTATGGCAATTTGGAAGTTTCATGCAGCGAGACTTCAGAGAATCAGTCTATTGTTGTTAGTGTTATAGAGAATCTTAGGGTTATAAATATAATCAGTGTTAAGCAGACAGAGAAAGGACTTAAAGCAGAATATTCTTTTGACAATTCTAATTTTATTGATAATAATGTTTTGGTTAGTGGCTGGTTAGTTGATGACAGAGGAACAGAGATTAATAGAGTTTCTGATTCTTTTAAATCAGATAAAAAAATTGTAAAAAGAGTTTTTGTAATGGAGATTCCAGAAGATTCTAAAGGAATACATACTTTTTATATTGGGATTAATTCTGATGAGGAAAGTGCTGTTAAAGAAAATGTTATTATTGGTGATACTCAGACAACTGGGATGGTTATTGGAGGAATGGCTGTAAAAAAAGTTATTGGTTATACAATCTTTATTATAATCATAACTATTGGAATATTCTTTATTTTTAGAGATTCATGGAATAAAGGTATCCAGTATAAAAAGGATTTGACTCTTGGAAGAGTTAGGTGGCTGAGAAAAAATTTAAATAATTTAATTAATAAGAATGACTCAGTTAATGATATTCAGATAAGCTTAAGAAAGGATTAAAAATGAAAAAAATATTTTTATTTGTTTTATGTTTTTGTTTAATAATTTCAGTAAATGCTTCTGAAATGGATTATCTTGAGATAAGAAATTTAAGTTTAGAAGAAGGTATTTTAAATGTAAGTTATGTTTTTGATAATTCTGGTTTTATTGGAGATTCTGTTTCTATTGATATATTTATTGTGAATGAGACAGGTGTTGTTTATTCTTACAGAGATGGTTTTTCAATTAATAAAGATAGTATGATTGAGAGGGAATTTGCAGTTGATATTACTAGAATATCTTCAGGAGAGTATTATGTTATGATAGGTCTGGTTGGTCATAAAGAATTTATAGAAAAAAAGATTGTTCTTGGAGAGCCTTCTTTAACAGGAAATGTTATCATTGACAATCCTTTTTATAAGAAAATAGGTTATGTTGTTTTTTTATTAATAGTTGTTATTGTAATTTTTTTAGTAGTTAGGAATCATGAAAAGTTTAAAACAGAGGAGAAATATTTTTTTATTGGAAAAAAGAAATTTAAGAAAAAGAAATAGTTTTAAATAAGATGTTTTTTTAAATTCAGTATTAGATTGCTCCTGTAGCTCAGCTGGATAGAGCGACTGCCTTCTAAGCAGTAGGTCGCAGGTTCGAATCCTGTCAGGAGCATTTTATGCACGGGTCGCATAGTGGTATTGCGCGGGGCTGCAGACCTCGTTTTCCTGGGTTCGATTCCCAGCCCGTGCTTTTTGGGAAATCGAAAAAGTTGTGGAAAAGGAGGAACTGAAGATAGCTCTATAAATTTTACAAAAATAAATTTCTAATATTTCTGTGTAAGTATTGTATATACAAAAGATATACAAGAAAAGAGTACTGAAGTTTGTATGGATTTATAATCATTATCCTGTATGTTAGAAATTTTTATATAGAGTAATCAACTGGTTTAATTATGGTATTTGAGGATGATGAGATAATAAGTATACTTTTAATATTTTTTGGAATTATAACTTTTTTAGGATTTCTTTTTTCTTTTATATCTCTGGTTTATTTATTTGCAATTACTGGAAGTGTTATTGGAGCAATGGAGTTAAAAGGACCTGCTTTTATTACTTTTTTGTTTTTAATGGCTTTTTTAGTTGTTATTGAAGTCTGGTATTTTACAAACAGAAAAAAAAGAGGAATTGATGTTCATAAGTTAGTTGAAAAAACAAAAAGAGAAAATTAATAGATGTTTTTATTTATAATTATTTTTTTAAATAAGCAATCTGTTTTTTTAAATGGCAGATGCAAGGACTCAGGTTGCTTTTGTTTCTTCTTGTTTTAGATACAGAAGAGTTTCTTTAGAAGAAAGTGTTGAAGTAAGGAGAGAAATTTTTAGGAAATTGGATGGAAAATGGGTATTGTATTCAGTTGAATCTGAGTCAGATTTTTTGCATCAGGTCAGAGTTAGGATTGATAGAGATTATGAAGAAGGATTTTATGCTCAGTCACCTAGAAGAATACAAGAAGTTGGTTTTGATGAAACATTCGTTAGTTATTCTTGTTTGACTGATCTGTTAGTTGAAGAGGGAGAGAGAACTTTTCCAGCTGAGTTAGTTGATTTTAATAGTTGAAAATGAGAATATTAACTGTTGATGATTATCAGAGATTCACAGAAAAATTTGTTGAATTATTATCAAGAAGAAATTCAATGGTTTGTTTTTATTGAAATTTCCTGAAATTCCTGGAAAAGAGAGATAGTATAAAAATCTTTAAAAACTATTCTGTAGTGGGTAAGTTATGTATATTGTTAAGAAAAATATAAGTGGAAAGGATTATTATTATCTGCAAAAGAGCATAAGGGATGGTGATAAAGTTACAAGCAAGTGTATTGCTTATCTAGGCAAGGATAAAGATGAGGCTGAAAAAAAAGCAGAGGAGATAAAGATGGAGGAAAAAGAAAAACAAGATTTAGGAGTTAAGATAACTTATTTTGTTCATGGAACAACTAAAGATAATGAAAATGGAATTTCTACTGGTCAGGCTCATGGAGAGTTATCTGAGACTGGAATTAAACAATCAGAAGAGTTAACTAAACAGATCAGGGAAAAAGATTTTGATGTTGTGTTTTGTTCTGATTTAAAAAGAGCTGTTGACTCTGCTGAAATTAGTTTTGGTGATAAATATAGGATAATTCAGGATAAGAGGTTAAGAGAGTGTGATTATGGTGATTTAAATCAGGCAGGTGAGGAAAAAGTTATTTATGAGGAGCATATAGAAAAAAATTTTCCCAGAGGAGAGAGTCTTAGAGATGTTGAAAAAAGAGTTTCTGATTTTCTTGAATTCTTGAGGAAAAATTACAATGGAAAAAAAGTTGCTATTGTTTCACATAAGGCTCCTCAGTTAGCTTTGGAAGTTTTGACAAAAGGAAAAACCTGGAAACAGGCAATTGAGGAAGACTGGAGAAAAAACAGAGCCTGGCAGGCAGGATGGGAATATGAGATAAAAATGCAAAATTCAGAGCAGGAAGATACTCAGGAAATATCTATAGAAGAAAAAGAACTGACAATAGAGGAACTTGCTAATTTTTGCAAGGAAAAGGGTTTTGTTTTTAGAAGTTCAGATATTTACGGAGGTTTTGCAGGATTCTGGGATTTTGGTCCTTTAGGGGTAGAGCTGTTTAATAACATTAGGCAGGATTGGTGGAATTTTTTTGTTAAATCAAGAGAGGATATGGTTGGAATGGAAGCTTCTGTTATAAGTCATCCTAAGACATGGGAGGCTTCTGGGCATATATCTAGTTTTAGTGATGTTGCTGTTATATGCAAGAACTGCAAGAAATCAACTAAACTTGATAAGTCAGAGGTTGGAAAAGTAAATTGTGAATGTGGTGGAGAGTTTGAGGTTCAGGGAGAGTTTAGCCTTATGTTTAAGACAAAGGTGGGTGCTTTAGATGCTTCTGATGCCTATCTAAGAGGAGAGACAGCCCAGGGAATGTTTATGGATTTTAAAATTATACAGCAGACTTCTAGAATGCAATTGCCCTTTGGTATTGCTCAGATTGGAAGATGTTTTAGAAATGAGATTGCTCCGAGGGATTTTTTATTCAGAAGCAGGGAGTTTCATATTGGTGAGTTTGAGTATTTTATAAATCCTGAAGAGGAAAAATGTAATTTATTGGATGATTTTCATCTGGATGTTAAATTAAAGCTTCTTGATTCTGAGACACAGGTTAAGTCAGGAGAAGATTTAAGAGAAACCTCTATTAGGGATATGTTAAAAGAAAAAAAACTAGGAGAGTGGCATGCTTACTGGTTAGCAGAACAGATATTGTGGTTTCAGAGTCTTGGATTGAATGAGATAAAAATAAGAGAGCATACCAAGGATGAGTTAAGTCATTATTCTAGTGCAACTTTTGATATTGATTATGAGTATTGTTTCGGAAGCAAAGAGGTTGCTGGAAATGCTAATAGAGGACAGTATGATTTAAAACAGCATGAAAAATTCAGCAAGGAAAAAATGGAGATTTATGATGAAAAATACAAAAAAAAGACTGTTCCAAGAGTTATTGAACCTACTTTTGGAATGGAAAGAGTTTTTCTCGCAATACTTACTAAAGCTTATACTTATGATAAAAAAAGAGATTATGTTGTTTTAAGGATTCCTAGTAAACTAGCTCCTGTAAAAGCAGCTGTTTTTCCTATTATTAAAAAACCTGAATATGAAGAAATTGCAGAGGAGATTGTAAGGGAGCTTAGAAAGGATTTTCATGTTATTTATGATAGGAGAGGAGCAATTGGAAGAAGATATGCCAGAAATGATATTATAGGAACTCCTTATTGCATAACTATTGATGATAAGACTCCTGTTCAGAAAGACATAACAATAAGAGATAGAGACAGTACAAAACAGGTAAGGGTTTCTATAAAAAATCTAAGGGAGATTTTTAGAAAACTTATTAACAAAGAGATAGATTTTGAAAAAGCTGGTAAGCTGGTTGAGACAAGAGTGAAGTAATCTTTTATGCAATAATTTTTATAAAGTTTCTTGATGGGTATTTAACATGTTAGAATCGAGAATTGTTTCTGAAGAATGTATATGGAGATGTCCAAATAATTTTGGAGGATTTTTTTATGTAGTTGTTACTTATATGGATTTTCAAGGGAATTTTACAGCTTCTGACAGAGTTAGAATAATAATTGGAGGATATAAATTTGAGTATTACCGAGAAAGAGGTGAGACTTGGAGAGAAGATAAAATAACTTATCAGGGTGCTCCTGAAAAATTTTTAGACCCTCTAAAGCCTGTTTTAAGAGAGGAGATTGACTTTTTTAGGTCAAGAAAAGCAAGGAGTTTGTTGAAGAGGGTTTTAAAGTAATCAAATTTAATTATTCAAAAACTCTTTGAGTTTTGATTCTATTGTTTTTATTTTTATTTCTGAATCTTTGCTAGTTATTAGTTCATAATCACTGGGAATTATTTTTGATTTGTTTTTTTTAACATCTGTTAGCTGAATTGGTTTTTGAGATTCTGCAGAGATGAAAATAAGCAGAAATGAATGAAGGATTTTATTGGATTTTTTTACTTGCTCTAAACTTACTGATTTTATTTTATTTATCTTAACAGGAATGTTGAATTTTTCTCTCATTATTCTTTTAGCTGCATTTTTAATTGATTCCTGAATAAGTAATCTTCCTCCTGGAAGAGAGAGATAGTCTCTATAGGGTTTTTTATCTCTTTTAAAGAGAAAGGCTTTTTTTGAGTTTCCAATAAATATTAATATTACTGGAAGAACAGCTTTTTTATCAGAGATATAAGGTATTAGATATTCAAAAATATCGCTTGTCATGTAAAAGTCTTTTTGTTTTATCAAAATTTGTTTGTCTACAAGTTTTTTAAGATGATAGGCAAGTTTATTAGACCTTGTTTTCAGATTTTTCTGGATATCACTGAATTTTAATTTATTGTGGAATAAAAATAGATTTAAAATTGATTGTTCCATAGTCAAAAGTTTTGAGGAATTATTTAAATAAAGTAAATGGATTTTTGGATTATAAAGACTATTGTAGTAAAAAATGTATGATAGATTAAAAGCGCACTATGTTTCAGTAACAGGCATTCTTGTTAAAAATGGAAAATATTTAATAGCTAGAAGAGCTGACTGGGAGAAAGCTTTTCCTGGAAAATGGACAGTTCCCGGAGGAAAATTAGAGATTTTAGATTATGTTTTAAGAGAGAGAGATACAAAACATCACTGGTATAATGTTTTTGAGAATCTTTTGAAAAGAGAGGTAAAAGAGGAAGTTAATCTGGATATTAGAAATATTGGTTATGTTACTAGTATGGTTTATATCAGAGATGATGAAATTCCATGCATAATAGTAAGTTTATATGCAGAGCCTGTTGATGAAGACATAAAACTAGCTAGTTCACTGGTTGATTATAAATGGGTGAGTTTAGAGGAGTCTAAAAATTATGATTTAATAGAGGGTATTTATGAGGAATTGGTTATGCTGGATAGAATTTTAAATGAAGATAGCAATGAGAAATTTGAGTGGAAAAAGTATGGACATGCTGAAACTAAAGCTTCATAGCTCCATTTTTTTAGAAAAAAAGGAAAAATGGACCTGCTGAGAATTGAACTCAGGTCTTATCGCTGCCAGCGATATGTACTACCACTGTACTACAGGCCCTTTATATTATTATAAAATAATAATATTTAAGAATATTTATTTGTATGAATAAGTATGAAACAGGAGATATTATATAATGGAAGACCAGCTTTATTAGTTACTTCTAATTTTCAAGCTCCTCAGGTTTGGATATCTGATTTTCAGTATGTTGTTTTATCTGATACTGATTTTGATCCTGACCTTCCTGTTGAGGATTCTGTAAACAGAGAAGCTGCAAGACAGAGGAATTTATCTTATGACTCAGAAAGAGGTTTTTATGTAGATGAGGATGGATGTCTTGCAGGGGATGAATTTGGACAACCTTTGTAAAATAGAATAAAAATATTTAAAAATATATTTAAACTTAAATTAACATGGATGAGGCTGAAAAAAGAATAAAGGAAATTGAGGAGAGAATAAAAAAAGACGAGGAAGGGTTAAATAGTTTAAGAGAGGAAGCTGGTGTTTCTGAGGATAGTGAGTGTATTTTTTGTAAGATTGTAAGAGGAGAGGTTCCTGCAGACAAAATATATGAAAGTAAAAATTTTCTTGCCTTTCTTGATAATAATCCTAAAGCATCAGGACATACACTGATTGTTCCTAAACAGCATTATAAAGATATTTTAGATATCCCCAATAGTCTAGCAAGTGAGATGCTGGATGATATTAAAAAAATTGGATTAAATTTAATTAATGAAGGGAAAGGAGATGGTTTTAATGTAGCTGTTAATGTTGGAGAATCTTCTGGCCAGGTAGTTGAACATGCACATATACATGTTATTCCTAGAAAACAGGGTGATGGTTTAAAGGCTATTGCTTAGAACTAAAATGAATTGTTAATGTTTTCTTTTAGCATAATATTTTTCTAAGATCAAAAGATAATTTTATAATTAAGTGTTTACTGTCATTATTATGGGTATCCTAAAAAAAACAAAGAGAAATATAAGATTTTTAAAAAAGATTTCTGAAAACCCTTTTGGTTTTATAAATCCCTTAAATCTTACAAAAATCTCGCCTAAGGCATCTAAGGAAAAGTTAGGGAAATCTCCTGGAACTTTAGTATATGTTGGAAAAGAGAGACAAGAACCAATCAAAATCCATGTGATAGACTATACTAAATCAAATGTACAGGAGTTTGAAGCAAAAAAAGTTGAAGATGTTTTTAAGTATAGAGATAAAAAAAGCGTAACCTGGATAAATATTATAGGGATACATAACACCGAGGTTATTCGGAAAATAGGGGATTATTTTAATCTTCATCCTTTGCTGTTAGAGGATGTTGTTAATACTAACCAGAGGCCTAAATTAGAGGAGTTTGATAATAATATATTTCAGGTAATGAAAATGATATATTATGATGAAGAAAAAAATCAGATAAAAACAGAGCAAATGAGTATTGTTCTTGGAGAGGGTTTTGTTATATCTTTTCAGGAAAAAGAGGGTGATGTGTTTGAGCCTATAAGAAACCGTATTAGATCTAAAAGAGTAAGATTATTGAATCAAGATTATTTAAATTACGCATTAGTTGATTTAGTGGTTGATAATTATTTTTTAGTATTGGAAAATCTTGGAGAACAGATTGGAAAAATTGAAGAAAATTTAATGCTCGACTCTAATTCAAAAACCCTTAATATTATTTATGGTCTAAAAAGGGAGTTAATTTTAGTAAGGAAATTTGTTCTTCCATTGAGGGAGGTTATTAATAGCTTACAAAGAACAGATTCAAAATTAATAAAAAAAGAGACAAAGACTTATATTAAGGATGTTTATGATCATGAAATTCAGGTTCTTGATATTATAGATACTTACCGAGACATGCTTTCAGGACTTCAGGATTTGTATCTTTCAATAACAAGCAATAAAATGAACGAGGTTATGAAGGTTTTGACAATAATAGCCACTATTTTCATCCCACTGACTTTCATTGCTGGAATTTATGGAATGAATTTTGAGTATATGCCTGAATTAGGTTATAAGTGGGCTTATTTCATTGTATGGGGAATTATGATTCTTGTTGCTCTGATAATGATTATTTATTTTAAGAGAAAAAAATGGATTTGACTAATGGAGGATATGAAAATTTACTATTAAACTTTATTAGGAATCTTATTTTTAGGCTTAGGAGTAGCAGCTATTTTAATATGTTTAAATCATTTTTTTATCTCTTTTTTCTATCTAAATCTTTTTTATAAACAATGGTTCTGTAAGGAAATGGAATCTCAATTCCTTGTTTGTCAAATTCCTTTTTTATCTGTTCAATAAGATCAAATCCTGTGACCCATGCTTTTCCTGGTTTTTCAACCCAGAAAAATAGTTTTAGGTTAATTGAAAAATCTTTGCATTCAGTTACCCTCACAACTGGTTGTTTTTTTTCTATATTTCCATCCTCATCTTTTATCTCAGGCATTATTACATTAGGATGTTTTTTTGCAAGTTTTAGCATGATTTTTTTAGCTTTTTCAATGTCTGAATCATAGCTGATTCCCATATTTACTGACCAGAGTAATCTCTCTTCTTTTAAACTATAATTAACAATCTCTCTTTCAGATATTATGGAGTTGGGTATTATTATTCTTCTGTTATCCCATGTCCTGATAATAGTGTGTCTAAGGTTAATTTCTTCAACATCACCAAATTCTTCACCTATTTTTAGCCTGTCTCCAATCCTAAACGGAGAGTATAAGGCAACAGATATTCCTGAAAAAATATTTGCAAGTGTTTTTTGAGCTGCAAAACCTATTATAATAGCAGCTATACCTGCTCCTGCCAGTATAGAATATGAAAAGGTTTTAAATCCTGGTATTGGCAGGAGAATAAATGTTATTGCTAGTAAGAATATTATTGTTGTTGTTATGTTTCTTAGGAATTCTATTCTGGTTTTTCTTGTTCTTTTATCCTCGATTGATTTTTTCTTTTCTATTCTTTTTAAACTTCTATTGAAGAATACGCTTAGAAGAAATTTAGTTGCAAAAGCCAGAATTATTATAGCTATAGTGTTAAAAGAGAGTTTTGTGTAAATATTGCTGTTAATCACTGACTTTAGATTTGAGAGTATTACAGCTAGGTAGTTTATTATATCTAATAAAGCCATTGTATAATAAATGCTGATTAGTTTTTAAACTTATTCAGAAATAAAAACTCAAACTCGCCTTTACTTCTTTTATATTATTATTTGTCAAAACCAAAAACTCAGACTCACTCCTACTTCTATTATTGTGATTTTTAGATTGTCAGAAGTAGAAGCTCGCATATCCAACCACACTTGTTTTATCACCAATAACATCTCCTGAATTTTTATACTCAACAAGCTCGGGTTTTGTTTTTTTAATTTTACAGAGTTCTTTTAAAATTAATAGTGGAAAGTAACCACAGGCATCTATGAATCTGAATTTTTCACTGTCTAGATTTTCTATTATTTTTACTGATTCTTTATCTTTTTTAACAGCTGTTTCATAATCTAGAAAATGACTTAAGTCAGTTGAAAATACATAGAGAGCTTTAATTTTTGATATTTTTTTTGCAATTTCTAAGGCTTGCTGGTTTGTTATTTTTCCAATCATCAGAGGCATTATTTGTTCTACATGTAGTTTTTGTAAAAAAGGATACTGGTTACTAATAGAGTGTTCCTGTTCAATATTTCCAGTTAAAAAATCAGTATTGAAAGTTTTGGTTTTTCCTAGGGGAGTTTGAATATCTTGTTGATTAGTAGTCATTGCATCAAATAAATGAACATAGTGGCTAGGTCCTATTACAATAGCTTTTTTAACAGGTTTTTTAATAAGAGAGAAAGCAGTTCCAGCAACTGCTCCTGAATACTGGTAGCCTGCATGAGGAACTATTATTCCATGTAAGGGGTTCTGTCCTTTCTTTAACTTCGAGTTTTTATCAAGAGCCAGAGGTTTTTTATGCTTTCCTGTTTTTAGATATTTGTTTAAAGTTTCATTTAAAACATGCCTGTTTTCTGGATACCACATAAGAATATAAATATTAGAGAGTATTTATTTTTTATTATTGAAGATGAAAACCAAATTTATTAAATCAAAATCATGCATGAACAAAAGTAAGATAACAGATTATGTTATTAATCCTTATATAGGTTGTGTTCATGGATGTAGGTATTGTTATGCTGTTTTTATGAAGAAATTCATGAATATTATTGAGAATTGGGGAGATTTTTGTTATGTTAAAATTAATTGTTCTGAATTGCTTGAAAAAGAGTTAGCTGATAACAAACCAGGATATATCTGGATGAGCAGTGTTACTGACTGTTATAATCCTCTTGAAGAAAAATATGAACTTACAAGAAAAATATTAGATATTATTTCAAAAAGTCCTTATAAGAAGAAATTTACAATAGGAATTTTAACCAAGTCTGCCCTTGTTAAAAGAGATTTTGATTTGCTAAAAAAATTAAATTGTGAACTTGGAATGAGTATTAATACTCTGGATAAAGAATTTAGTAGAATGATAGAACCTTATGCAAGTACTCCTGATGAGAGAATTGAAGTTTTGAAAGAAGCTGAAAAACATGGAATCATAGTTTATGGTTTTATAAGTCCTGTTTTTCTTGGAATAACTAATTTAGAAGAACTTTTTAAGAAGTTAAGTTTTTGCGATTATGTCTGGGTTGAGTTACTTAATACTAAAAAATCAGTAGTTGATAGATTATTGCCAGTTATTAAAAAGAATTTTCTTGATAAACTTGAAGATTTTAATTTTATGATAAATAATCCAAGAGATTATTTTAAGAGAGTAAAACAGGATGTTACTAATCT
>WJLK01000003.1 GCA_014728565.1 Candidatus Pacearchaeota archaeon | reverse complement strand
ATTGAGAAAAGAGCTGGTAGAATTAATCTTGTTAGTGCTGATGGTCCTTTTACTGTTTACACAGGTCAGCAGTTTGCAGAGTATGTTGAGGGTTATCTAAAAGCTGGAACAGTGCAGATAGAATCTACTGGAATTCACAGAAGGTTTGCTAATCAGGGAAAAGACAGTATTAATTTTCAGATAAGAAGCAGGGATGAGGATGGTAATGCATATACAGCAAGTTACACAGACCCTAAAACAGGAAAGACTCACACATGGAAGCATGATTTGGATTATTATATTTTTGGGAATAATGGATTTGCCAGACCTTCAAATGAGGAGAATATCTTTAGCAAGATTGAATTTGCTCAGATTGCAGAGAATAAAGTAAGAATAAGCAGGTTAAAGACATTATTATCACATACTCCTGACCAACAAAAGAAAATCCTTAAAGAGATAGGTCATGACGGAGATGCTTATTCACTACTTAAGGGAGATGTTGAAAAAATTGGAGATGCACTTGATAAACTTAGTCCAGATAAATTCAAGGTTGTTGAAACAGGAACAACACCTACTGTAAAACCTCCAGATACTGGAACTAATATAGATGAAAACTCCAAGGAATATTTTGAAAAATTAGATACCTCTTATAAAAACCTGCAGACCACAGCTCTAGGAAGAGAACTAGGGAATAGACTTGGTAGAATATGCAAAACATCAAATAATAAAAATGGAGAATTTGATCCTTTAAAACAGAGAGTTGTTATTGTTGAATATGGACAGGCATGGTGCAAGTACTGTGTAATGTTTAAAGATGCTGTACAGCAAGTTTCGCAAAAAAGAGATGATTTTTATTTTGTATATGATACTAATTTATTAAAGGCGGGTTTGCCAATTCCAAGAATAAAAATATTTTATAATGGAAGATTAGTTGATGATTTTAGAGGAGCATGGAAACCTCAGGTTAAATCAACAGATTTTGTTAATAGCAAGATAGACAATGCACTTAAAAATTAAAACAGGTTTGAAAAAGCTCAAATAAGAAAGATAAGATGGTAAAAAAAGCGCAGGTGACAATCTTTACAATAATTGCTATTTTGATAGTGGCAGTAGCTTTTGGTTATGTTTTATTACAGGGAGATATAAAACCAGTTGTTACTCCTGACATAAAGCCTGTTTACTCATATGTTGGAAACTGTATTGATAAAACAGCAAATGACGCTGTTTATTATATAGGACAGACTGGAGGATATTTTATTGTTCCTGAAAAATCTCTTGATATTCATATGGCTTATTATTATGACCAGGGGAAAAATTATACTCCAAGTAAAAAAAGAATTGAAAATGAGCTTGCTCTTTATTTTGATACAATGTTGTTTTTTTGCACAAAGAACTTTATTGATTATCCTGATTTTGAGATAGAGCAGGGTGAACCCTTAACAAGAGTTGAAATAGAACCTGGAAAGGTTATTTTTGATGTTGATTATCCCATTGTTATTTCCAAAAATAACAGAAATCATTATTATAAAAGATTTCATACTGAAGTTCCTGTCAGGTTATATGGAATTCATGAAGTTGCTGAAAATATAACTAAACTGCAGATGAAAGCCCCATACATATGTGTGAGTTGTCTTCATGAAATAGCATCTGATAATAAGCTCTTTATAAAAATGTATGACTATACTCAGGAAGACTTAATTTTTGAGATAATAGATAATCAAACTCGAATTAATGGGGAGGATTTCAGATTTTATTTTGCAAATAAATACGAGATAGGAGAATGGATAATAGAATAAAGATAGTTTTAATTATATTAATAATGCAGTTGGTTTTAGTAAGTGCTCAGGACAGTGATAATCCTGTTGTCATAGATAAGGAAACACAAATAGGTAATGAAATCAATCCTAAAATCGATAATGAATATATAATTGGAAAAGATGTTAAAATTGAGGGAAGAAAAGTTACTGTTGAAGAAGGAGGTTTTATAAAAATAAAGCATGATGATGGAACAAGGACTTATGATGATTTTCAGGAAGAATCTATATTTATCTTTAATGAAAAAGGTGAGATAACAGAAGCTCATTTTAAATCAGGAGATTCAAGAAATTATCAACTAGGAAATGTTGAATTTTATGTTCCTAGGAATTCAGATGTAGATTTTAAAGATGGAAGAGCACTGATAAAAATTCCAAAAAATTCTGATATTAAAAATCCAAAGGTAATTGACCAGGAATCATCAAATGATAGAATCATAACTTATCAGATACCTGTTGGAGAAACTAGAAATTTCAAAAGTTCTGATACAGGAACATCTTATGCTGTAAGCACAGGAAATAACAACGAGGGTTTAAGATTAAATTTTGATAGTTATGGAACTTATTTTGATAATCAGCAGATCGTTATAAACAAGGTTGCTGTTAGAAATTTAAACAATGCTAAAGTCTATATTGATTTCAGAGGAACACCTAATGGAATGTACAGAGGAGCTTATGTTTCCCTGAATAGAGAACAGGGAAGAATAGTCCTTGGCTCAAATATGCCTGGAAATGATGTCTCTATGATGTTTTTTGATGGTAATTCTTATGGTGTTTATATTGAACAAAATGATCACTTTGTTGTCAAGGCAATTGGTAGCCAGCAGGGTTCTTATGTCTCAATTCATAACAGACTTAACAAAGGCAAAGTTCCTTATATGCAGACATTCAATCATTTTGCAATTAATCAGGACCAAAAATCATCTTTTTTTCATCAGGGAAATCTTCATATAACAAAATCAGGAACAGTGGTTGGAGATTTTGGATCAGGTGGAACTGGATTATGTCCTGTTGAGATTGATTCTTATAGAACAGCTCCTGATGTTATAACTCCTGTATTAAAAGGAGGTGATGTTTTTGTTATTGGAAATGATGGTGGAATGGGATGGGGTCCTGATCCAAGGTATGTTTTTGGGAATTCTTATGGTGGAAAATATCCTGGACTTTATCATGGAGTTTCTAATTTAGTTGAGTATAATGCAGCCCCTAGTCATGAAACTCTCAAAAGATTATTTCCTCATCTTACTTTAAATGACCGTGCAGGTGTCACAAATAATCCTAAAGAGATGAAAAAACTGATAGATATTTTAATGAGTACTCCAAAAGAAACTACTGACAGCCTTAATAGACTTACTCTGCTCAACTCAGCAGGTTATGCTGGAATGGCAAGTCCTGGACATGTTAGATTAAACTGTGGGAGAGGAGGAATAAGTCCTGGTGTAGCAAGGCATGAATTTGGTCATATAAGGGATTTTGTTGTTGGATGGAATCGTAACAGTGAGTTTAACAGAGATTGGTATTCAGTTGGTGGAAACAGAGGACCTCACACTCGGAATTATGGTTATTCAGGTGCAGAAGATACCTCAACTTTTGTTGAGATGGTATACAGAGACAGCTGGCATGGAGGAAGAGGAGCAGGAAGTAGGACATTCAGGTCATGGGAGGAAGCTTTAAGTTCTGGTTATTCTTATCACAAACAGATAAGAGGAAGAGTTGCTGTATTTGTTAAATATGGATTTATGACAGAAGCAGAAGGAAAAAGAATATTTGGATTAGCAGGTTTGCCATTTGACAGAAGCATGATTAATAAATATATTCAGGAAGGAAAAGTTGGTTCAGGATACACTGGAGGAAGAAGTGGTTGGGGATGGAATAACTGGTGGAATTAGTAAAAATGATAGATAATAAAAAAATCAAAAAATGCATGTTTTTATTAATTTTAATTTTAAATCTAGGATTAATTTCAGGAGCAGGACTTTATTATAATATAGAGTTATATTATGATGGAGATATAAAAATTAAAAGTATTGAGGTAGAATTTTTACAGGAAAAACCTGAAAATCTTTACAGTTCTTTTGAAAACACTGATTTTGAAAAAGAACCTGAAAATGCAGTTCTTAAAATAATTGATTCAAACAACAAAGAAATAAAAGAGATTCTCTTTACAATTCCAAATTTTGCTTATTATGATGATATTGATGAACAAGGTTATGCATGTTGTGGAGGTTTAATGATTCTGGATAATGTAACTTTCAATATATACTCTCCTTATTATGAAAATGCAAAAGAGATAATTATTAATAAAGATGGTGAGGAAACAAGAGAGCTTGTTAGTTATTACTCAAAAAAAGGTTTCAATAAAGAAGATTATCAGAAACCAGGAGAAGAATCAGAAACTTATGAAAAAGAAAAAAAAGAAATTAGAAAGAGTGATGTTTTTTTAATAGCAGTAATAATTGCAATTATTAATTTGATTTTTATTATTTATTTTATTACTAAAAAAAATAAACATAAACATAAGAGGTATTATAGATGAAAAAGATAGGAGTATTGTTGTTGATTGTTCTTATGATTTTTAGTTTTGTTTCTGCTCAGTCATATTATGATTATGACATTGGAGATGTTCGTGGATTTGAAAAACTTCAATTAAAAAATACTAACCCTTCAGGAACAATACTTAAAACTGGAACATATGTAGAGGAAGATGGAGGTGCAATGAAATATAAGCAGGGTGAAACAGAAGGTGAGTTTAAAGATTTAAAAAAAGGTTCTTCAGCTGTTTTTAGAGATGGAGAGTTAATTGTTGCAGATTTGATGGTTAATAAAGGAGGTTCTGTAGAGTACAGATATGGGAATGAAGAAAAACCAAGAAAATACACTAATTTTAAAGATGGTGCTGAGTTTTATTTTGAAAATGGAGAGTTAGTAGAAGCTGATTTTATTGTCAGAGAGGGTGAAGATGATGAAACAACAACATACAAATTTGGAAATTATGAGTATGAATTTCCAGCAGGAACTCATGTTGTTTTTAGATCTAATAAAGAGGGAGAAGATGACAGAAAAAAAGAAAAAAAAGGTTCTCTTGATCTTAGAATCAGTAATGAAGATGTTGATAGAATTAGTAGTGAGGAGTACAAGGATAAAAAAGATATAAAAAAATTATATATATTTCCTGAGGATCAGGCAGAGATAAAAAAACCTGAAATTATTGATGAGGATAAAAAAGGAGATACCCAGGTTTTGTTTGTTGTTAAGGATGAAACACTTGTATTAGAAAAGGGTGTTAAATTTAAAAAACCAGATGGTGATGATTTTGAGCAGGCTGGATTAATTTTTGACACAGAGTTAGGTGAGTTCTATGTTAAAAAAGGAGTTGTTGACAGAATAGAGATTGGAACTCTTGCCAAATCTGATGGAGAGGAATTTTATGACTATGATACCTATCTTTTGTTTGACAAAAGCAAAAGTGAGGCTAAAGAACTTGGAAAAGCTTTTATTGTTTTTTATGATGAGGATAAGATAGCTTTTGGTGCTCCTGAAGGTGGTGAGTCAGCTTCTCTATGGTTTCTTCCAGGACATTCCAGAGGTGTTGAAATTAGTGATAATGATTTTCTTCTGGTTCAGGCTGGTAGTGATAAAATGGAACAGAGTAGTTTTGTCACTATTGAGAAAAGAGCTGGTAAGATTAATCTCATTAGTGCTGATGGTCCTTTTACTGTTTACACAGGTCAGCAGTTTGCAGAGTATGTTGAGGGTTATCTAAAAGCTGGAACAGTGCAGATAGAATCTACTGGAATTCACAGAAGGTTTGCTAATCAGGGAAAAGATAGTATTAATTTTCAGATAAGAAGCAGAGATGAGGATGGTAATGCATATACAGCAAAATATAAAGAACACACCTGGACTCATGATTATGATTACTATATTTTTGGAAATAATGGATTTGCAAGACCAACAAATTTAGAGAGTATCTACAGTAGAAGAGAGTATATACGTATAAGAGAGGATAAAATAGCTTCAAATACCTTAACTACTTTGGAAAAACTTCCTAGAGAATCTCAGATAAAAATACTAGGGGCTGTTGGTTATAAAGGAGATCTTAATTCACTTCTTAATACTCATCTTCAGAATAATGTTGATTATATTATAGAAATACTTAGAAACCAGGTTGTAATTGGTTCAGCAGCTAAAACCTTTGCTTCTATTTCTGGAACAGGTTCTGGAACAGGTTCTGGAACATCAGTAGGAATAGGACCTGGAACAGGAGTTCAGATTGATTCTGGAACTGGACAACCTCCGACAGGAGGAACTACTACTGTAAATCCTCCTGGAACAACAGGAGGAACATCAGGAGGAGGAATAATAATAGATCCTGGAGGTCCTCCACCAGCAGGTGGAACAGGAAGCAGTGGATCAGGAACTTCAACAGGAACTTCAGTAAAGGGAACTACAACTACAAAAACCTATGGAAAGTATGAATCAAAATCAGTTAAAGGATATGATCCTGTGGATGGAAAACAAGGTTATTTTACTGCAGATGCAGGAACCTGGAGAACCTGGCAAGGGACTCAAAAAATAAATTATATCACCATAGAAAAACTTAAAGAGATATCTACTGGAAAATCCATTACAGTCACAATATCAGAACCTTATGCTTGCGGACCGTGCCGTAAACAGGCACAAAACAACCCCTCTGGAACAATTTATCTTACAAGAAATCAGGCCTGGCAAATAGGATGGATGGGCCAGGGAATTCCTGGAAAAGTAACTGTCAAAAACGGAAGAATAATACAATAATTAGTTTTATTAAATATGTTTTTTTATTTAGTTTATGAAAAAAGCAGGTTTATTTTTTTTAATTGTAATTCTAATTAATTCTAGTTTTGTTTATGCTCAGGATTTAGAGGAGATAGAAGAAATTGAGGGAAATGATTACAGTCAT
>WJLK01000034.1 GCA_014728565.1 Candidatus Pacearchaeota archaeon | reverse complement strand
TTGTTTGTTTATGTTTTAAACAGCTTATAACGCAAATAAATAGTATTTTAGACAGTTATTTTAGATTCTTCGACAGATAATTATTTATTGGTTAAAAATAGTAGTTTTCTGGTGTTTTTTAGATTTTATCCTATATAAAAAACAGTTTTTTATGAATAAAAACATAAGATTTATAAACTAATGATTACTAATTTTATTATGGTTTGTTTTTTTAGAAAAAAAGCTGAAAAAAAAGAAGTTGATGAATTAAAAAGGGCTGTTCAAACAGGTTTCAACAGTGCAAAAGAGGATGTTGGAAAATTAACACAGTGGATCAAACATCTAAACAGCCAGGATAATGATGTTAAAGAAGATATTCTTGATATCCACGACGAGATAGAGGCAATAAAGGGGGAGTTAGAGAATATAAAAAACATCCTTTCTATAGTTGGTGACCAGCCGATGTTTAAACAAAAACAAACAGTGTTTAATAAACAAACAGTGTCTAAAGGTGTTTTAAACAGTGTTCAAACAGGTGTTCAAACAGTATTTTTGGAGAATTTATCACCAACTGAAAGAGCAATAGTATTTATTCTATTAAATTCAGATATGAAACTGAGTTATGATGACATATCCTCAATGCTTGGAAAATCAAGATCAACAATAAGAGGTCAGATAAACAGCATAAAACAGAAAAGTGAGGGTTTAATAAAAGAGGTTATAACTGAGAGTAATAAAAAAAGGATTTACATACCTGAAAAATCAAAGGAAATTTTATTAAAAAATAGAAAAGTGAGAGAAAATAATAAAAAAGAAGAAGATGATTAAAAAGAACTAAATGTAGTTACTAAAAAAAGATAAATAATGATTGTAGTTACTAAAAATCATTAAAAAATAAGAAAAGTGAGTGTACAGGTGTATAAAAAGATCTAAAAAATAGTGGGAAAGCACTGAATAATCAAAAAAACAGGAAAAATGAGTGTTAAAGCAGAGAAAATATAGAGCATAAATAAGAAAAACAATTAAAAAATCTCAAAAGAGAGTAAAAGTGAGTGTTGAAAAGTGGGTAGAGAGTGTTTTTAGATAAAAGATATAAAAGAGAGTTTTTAGGTTATAACCCCTGAAATGGTTAAATTTTGTTATTTCAGGTTCTGAAAAAGTGAAATAAGAGATAAATAAAAAAAATAAACAAAGAGAATAATTATTTAAATTCGTTATAACGAATAACTATCTGTGAGGAGGAATCTTTATTTCTAAAGATTCTGATGTGTTTTAGAATATATGAAAAAAGAGCATACAAGCTCTTAAATAACTAAATTTAGGTTTTTAAAGCTCTCTTAGCTTGATTATTGTGGGAAGTGTAGCTATGTTCTTAAGTTCAGAAGATATTGATAATAGGATTTTTTTATTGTCAATTTTTTGTTTTTTTATAGGTATTCCTTTATTTATCATTCTCTGAACATAATCCCTAATAGAGCTTTCACTTAACTTAAGTGAATTTGAAAGGTATTTGTAAGTTGAATTATCTGGATCTTGCTCCTCTATTTGGTAGATGGAGGAAAAAACAGCCATTTCCTGGGGAGTTACGCGCTTAAATTTAAGCCTTATTTCCTTTCTTAAACGGTCAAGGGAATTCAGGATTTCAGATGCTTCTTTAATATTGTGTTCAATTGATTTTTCAGCTTTTTTTTGTGTCGAAGTGTCTGTCGAAGTGTCTGTCTGTCTGTCTGTCGAAACCCCTTCATTTCCAGTGGAAATGCCAAAATTTGGGTATTTCAACCCCTCTATTTCCCTTGGAACTGTCGAATTATTTGTCGAATTAGTAACATCTGTCGAATTTATCTGTCGAAGTGTCGAATTGTTATCGGTAGAGGAATCTCCATAAGAAACAGAGGTATCATCTGTTAAATTATTTGTTTTTTCACTATTTCTGCTAGCAGTAAAATCTTTTATTAAATTCTTTATTTTATCTAACTCTGATTTTATCTCATAAATCTCACCTCTAAGAGAGTTCATGTCTTCCTTAACTTTAGAAAAAGCTATTTTTATGTTGTTTTTATTCATTTAAAAAAAAGAACTAAAATCTATTTAAACATTTATATCTTAAAAAACTTTATCTCGATCTATAAACCTCATAGACTCTTTTTGTTAACCTCCATCTCATCCTCCGAGAAAAAGGCTCTCCTTTTTTGTTTTTTCTTACTGAAACAACAAGATCTTTTGATTTCAAATCAAAAAGTATTTTTTTAACAAATTCTTCATCTCTTGCAATTTCTTTAGCTATTTCAGCTGTAAAGGGCTGTTCTGGAAAAATACTATAAAGAAAAGAGAGAATTTGTTCTGAGATCTTGTTTATCTTATCTTTGCTAAGCCTCATCTCACTAACTGTAAATGGATTAAGTTTTTAAACTTGTTGTTATTTAAAATAATATGGAAAAGGGTGTTGGAAATAAGGGAAATTTTGTTCATAGTTTGTTAATCTTTTTTAATGTATTGCTCATATTTCTTGTACTTAGCTGGGTTCTCCTTTATTCAATTGGAAATATTAAAGCATCTGAAAAAAACAAACAAAGCTATTTAAAAGGTGAGTTAGATTCTCTGCAGTTTCAGGGAGAAGATACAACAGCACTTCTTGAAGAAACAGATAATGGTGTAGCTGTAGCTGTTACAACTCCTGATGTAAATCTTGCTGAAACAGGTGATTTTCTTATCTCAATGTTAGAAATCTTTGTTGAATCGGGAATGCCTGTTGAAGATGAATTAATACATTTTAATATTGGGGATGATGGCCATACACTTAATATTGAATTTGAGGGAAGATTTGGAGACCTTGTTCTTAACAACTCCCTACTTTTTGCAGAGTATATAGCTGAATTTTGTGATTTTGAAGTAGTAGAAAATATGAGAGAAAAATTAAAGTCAGGAAATGTGCATCAGATAAATGCTACTGCAATTCCAGAAAATTGCAAAATAGTCAGACTTCCTGAATTACTGGCTACTATTGATTGGGAACAAATGTATACAGATATACCTCAGATAAGAGGATTTTCAGATATATTCCTTAATAAAAATGAAAATAAAACTAATGCTTTTGATTTAGATGATTTTTTTAATTGTGATGAAGGATTTAGTGTAGATATAAGTTCTACTGGACCTAATGTAAGGTTAGAAAGAGATAGTGAAAATAAGGTTAGTATTTATCCTGCAAAAGACTGGGTAGGTAGTGAAAAAATAATTGTTGAATTTGTTTGTGAGGGTGAAACTTATCAGGACAGTTTTTATGTTGTTGTTGGAGGGAGTTCAGGTTATAATGAATCTATTACTGAATTTGTAGAAAATTTGACTGGAAATCAAACTGATGGCAATCAGACATCATGGAACCAGACAGAGGACCCTTTTTATGAAGAAAATCAAGAAATTATTGATGGAAAAATAAGAATACTCTCTCCAAGACCAGAAGGAAACCTGACTTTTATATATCTGAATAGTGGTAGGACCTTTAGTATTGCTAATGCAAGGTATGAAGGTATCGAATGGAGTGTTGATGGAGAGGTTGTTGAAACAAAATCAAACAGATTCACATATAGGGGTGAGTATGAGGGAGAGTATGAACTGGAAGTAAGGATAAAAAAAGGAGAAAGTTATGATTCTAAATTATGGTCAGTTGTTGTAAGAGAGAGAAATGGTGAAAATGGACATGAATATCCTGATGATGAGAGTAGTTTTTTGACTGTTCTTCTATATATCATTATTGCTATTGTTGTTATAGTTGTTATTTTGATTGCAATATTATTTTTTATGAAAAAAAGAAAAAAAGAAAAGCCTATGGAGGTTCCTGTCCAGGATTTTAATAGTGGGACAGTGAATATGAAGGGAAGAGGGGCATCAAGAAGATTTTAGTTTGTTAAATAATTATTTAAAGTTTTTATTATTCTAGTATTTATGAAAAAGAAGGTTAAAAAAGAGATAGTTATAAAAACAAGTTTGATTAAAAAATTACTAATTTTTCTAATAATTATTCTTGTTATTCTGACTTTTCTGTGGATATCTGTAAATTTCATTGGAGGAAGTGAAAATAAAAAATTGCAGGGAGAATTAGGAAGCATAGGAATTATGGGTTTTGATCCTGAAACAGGAATTTATTTTCCTGAGGAGTGTAATGAAGAAAACTTCACTGTTTCCTGGGATTCTATTTTTAAAGAAAGTTCAGAAAATATTACAATAATCAATAATTCTGATTGCACTAGGTATTTACTATACAAGAACATTAGTGATATCTATTACATAATCACTGGAGTTTCAATGGATGGTTTTGGAATTAGAAATCTTTCAGTAATTAGCTTTTATACTAAACTTACTTCAGAAGGAATAACAGATTTAGAGAGTTTTGACAGTGCAAATATAAATCAGGGGGGATTTGATAATTTTATTGATGATCTTGCCAGAGGAGATTTAACTGAAAACAGATCTTTGGATATAAATATTACAGCTTCAGCTGATTCTGAATTTTCAGATAATTTCAGGATAGATACAGGAAATTTCTTGGATTTTGGTGACTCTTATGGTTTTACAGATAATCAAGCCAAAGCAGCGGGTTTTGTTTTTAAATATATTCAGATAGATTATTTCCATCAGATAATAGGTATTGAAAAAACAGTCAATACAACTCAGACTTCAAATATTCCTGATGTTATTTTATATGGAAGTAAAAGACATGACAGTGTAATATATCTAGAAGATTATTTTGATAATCTTGGTTTTGGGAGTGATGAACTTATTTTTAGTTATTTAGTAAATAAGTCTGGAGAATTCACATTGGATATGCATGATTATTATTTGCATCCAGTTGATTTTAGTACTGAATCTACAATAGGGGGTATTTTTTTAGTGAATATCACACTTAGTTATTCTGGATTTGAAAATATAACAAGCAATAATTTCAATGTAAAAATTTACGGGTGTCTGGATCCTGATGAAAAAGATATTTTTGAAAAAAGAACCTCTAGGAATCTTTCAACAAGTAGTATGGATCACTGTGTTAATAATGGCACAGTTAGGGAGTATTATTGTAAAACAAATAAGATACTTTATTCTGACTTTGCATGTGAAAATGGTTACTGTGATAGTGGCAGATGTTTTATTAACCAGGAACCTGATTTTGAAAGCAGTGAGTGTGGTGATCTTGTCTGGGAAATGAACACAAATTACATTCTTGATATAGAGGAGTGTTTTGATGATGAGGAAGATGATGTTTTGATTTTTAAATGGGAATATCCAAAAGATGTTAGTGGAAACAACACAAACATAACAGTTAAGAGAAATTCAACAGAATTAATACTAAAACCAAGAAAAAACTGGATTGGAGAGGCTTATTTTTATATTTATGCTAATGACTCTTATAATGAAGAAAAAAGCAAAGTTAATTGTTACATTGTACAAAACCAGGAGGATGAGGAATCTAGTGAGGGTGATAGTGGTGATGAAGAGGTTGTTTTAGAAGAGAATACTTCTGAAAGTGTTTTTAAAATTTTATATCCTAATCCTGAAGGAACTGATATAACTATATTCTTAGGTGATGAAAAAACATTTAGTATTGCTAATGATGATTGTGATAGCATAGAGTGGTACTTAAACGAAGAACTTGTTGAAAGTGATTCAAAGATGTACAAAGCAGTGGGTCTTGAAAAAGGAAATTATACTGTTAGAGTAAAGATTGTCAGAGGAGATGAAATAATTGATAAAACCTGGAATTTGTTTATTGAAGAAAGTGTTGAAGAGGGTAGGGAGAGGATATTTAATACTGGAGATGTTATTTTTTATACAATTGTGGTTGTTATTCTTGTTATAATTGCTCTTATACTTATATTGTTAATGTCAGAAAAAAAATCAAAGAACAAAAAAGTTAAAATAGGATTTGGTTTTGTTGTGGTAGGAGATGAAAAAGGAAAAAATAACCCCAGTTCTATTCCTGGTGGAAATTAATGCAATCCAGAAGTAGTTAGTTAATTTTAAAAATAATCAATATTTTTTATAATTCTGGTGTTCTGATAATATTTAAAATGCAAGAAAAAAAATATCCCAGATCCAGATTGGGAAATTCTCAGGAGATAATAGAAATGCTTGATCCTCTTGTTAAAGAGTGGTTTTTTACAAAATTCAATAATTTTTCAGAAAGTCAGTTACATGGAGTTATTAATATTTATAAAAGAAGAAATATACTTATTAGTGCTCCTACTGGTAGTGGAAAGACCTTAACCAGCTTTCTCTCTATTTTGAATTATCTAGTTAGTCTGGCAAAAAAAAATGAGTTAGAGGAAAAAGTCTATTGTGTTTATTCAAGTCCTCTTAAGGCTCTAAACAGCGATATTTATGTTAATCTAATAAAACCTCTTGAAGAAATAAAAAAATTAGCTAAGATAAAAAATATAAAATTGCAGGAGATAAGAATTGGGTTAAGAACAGGTGATACAAGCAGTAAGGACAAGGCTAAAATGCTAAAAAATCCACCGCACATATTTATAACAACCCCCGAAGGCCTAGCAATTGCACTTACAAGTAAAAAATTCATGGATTTGTTTTACGGAGTTGAGTTTGTTATTATTGATGAAATTCACTCCCTGGGAAATAAAAGAGGTGTTTATTTAAGTCTTAGTTTAGAGAGGCTAGAGAGTATAAGTAAAATAACTCCTGTTAGAATCGGGCTTAGTGCTACTATTGCTCCTCTTGATGAGGTTGCTAATTTTCTAGTTGGTTCTGATAGGGAATGTTTAATTGCTGAAGTAAAGAATAGTAAAAAAATGGAAATAAATGTATTAACAGGTGTTGAGGATTTGATTGATACTGATAAATATAATCTTCATTCCTCTCTTTATACTCTTATTGACAAATTAATTCAAGATCATAAAACAACAGTTATTTTTACAAACACTCGGTCTGCAACAGAGAGAGTTGTTAATCATTTAAAAGATATGTTTCCTGATAATTATATTGAAAACATAGAGGCTCATCACTCATCTTTAAGTAAAGAGCACAGATTTTCAGTTGAGGAAAGATTAAGAAAAGGTGAATTAAAAGTTGTTGTTACCAGCACTAGTTTAGAGCTTGGAATTGATATAGGTTATATTGATTTAGTTATTTTACTAGGAAGTCCAAAAAGTTCAGCGAGAGCTCTTCAGAGAATAGGAAGAGCAGGTCATAAACTGCATGATATAAGCAAGGGAAGATTCATTGTTGTGGATAGGGATGATTTAGTAGAAAGTACGATTTTAGCTAAAGAAGGAATTGAGAGAAAGATTGATAAGATTCATATTCCTGAAAACAGTCTGGATGTCTTAAGTCAGCAAGTTTATGGAATGGCTATACAAAAGATATGGGACATCGGGGATATGTTTAATTTAATAAAAAAGAGTTATTGTTACAAAAATCTGAGTAGAGATGATTTTATGGGGGTAATTAGTTATCTAGCAGGAGAGTATGAACTAGAACATAGAAATGTTTATGCAAAAATATGGTATGATGATGAAACAAAGCAGATTGGTAAAAAAGGCAAACTAGCAAGAGTTATCTATATGACAAATATAGGAACAATACCTGAAGAGAGTTTTATTACTGTTGTTATTGCAAGTGGGGAGAGAAAAGATCACAAAGTAGGTGTTATAGACGAGGGGTTTTTAGAAAAAATGAAACCAGGAGATGTTTTTGTTTTAGGAGGTAAAAAATACCAGTTCCTATACACCCGAGGAATGAAAGCTTATGTTAGAGTAGCTATTAAAAGAAATCCTACAATTCCAAGCTGGTTTTCTGAGCAACTGCCACTAAGTTTTGACTCTGCTCTAGAGATAAATAAATTTAGAAAACTATTAGATGAAAAATTTGGGAAAAATAAAAAAGAAAAAGAAATTATAGGTTTTATTAAAGAGTATGCTTATACGGGGGATAAAGTTGCAAAGGCTATTTATAATTATTTTTATGAGCAATTTAGATATGCTAAAATACCTCATAAAAATCAATTAGTAGTTGAAAATTATAAGGGGGATAAAAACTATGTTGTTTTTCACTCTCTATATGGAAGAAGGGTTAATGATGCTCTTTCAAGAGCTCTGGCCTATCTAATGGCTCAGAAAGTTGGCAGAGATATTGAAATTGGAATTAGTGATAATGGTTTTTACTTTGCAGGTGAGAGGCTTCCTATTGATGAAGCTATAAAATTCTTAAATGAAAAAAATATAAGAAAGATTTTAGATGAGGCTATTGCAAAAACAGAGGTACTTAAAAGAAGATTTAGGCACTGTGCTGCAAGAAGCCTTATGATTTTAAGAAACTACAAAGGACAGACAAAAAGTGTGGGAAAACAACAGATGAGGAGTTTTTTATTAATGAGTGCTATTAATAAGATAAGTAAGGATTTTCCTATATTAAAAGAAGCTAGAAGAGAGGTTTTAGAAGATTTAATGGATATAAAAAATGCAAAGCAGGTAATAAAGTGGATTAAAAACAAAGATATTGAAATTAAAAAGATAAATACAAAACTTCCAAGTCCTTTTGCTCTTAATCTTGTTTTACAGGGTTATTCTGACTTATTAAAGGTCGAGGATAGAATAGAGTTTTTAAAAAGAATGCATGCAGCTGTTATAAAAGAGATCAAGGAAAATGAAATTAAAAAATAAAATAAAATTCCTAAATGATTGTTTGCTAGTTGGGGATGTTCTTGTAATTGGAGATATGCATCTGGGTTATGAGGAGCAGTTTCAAAAAGCAATATTTCCAGGATTACATAAAAAACAGATAATTAAAAAAATAGAAGGAGTTTTTGATTATCTGGAAAAAAAGAAGATTAATATAAGAGAGATTGTTATTCTTGGTGATTTAAAGCATGATTTTGGAAATATCAGTAATAGAGAGTGGAGAGAGGTTTTAGAGTTTCTGGATTATTTAAAAAATAAAACATATAAGATAACTGTGATAAAAGGAAATCATGATAAGGTTTTAATACCAATACTAAGAAAAAGGGATATTGAGTTAAGAGACTTTTATATTCGCGAGGGAGTGTGTTTTTTGCATGGTGATGGGTTGTTTGAACAGTGTTTAAACAGACAGACAGATGTGTTGGTGTTTGGACATCTCCATCCTGCAATAATAATAGCTGATAAATACAAGAGTGAGAAGTTCAAATGTTTTTTAAAAGGAAGATGGAAGAGTAAAACAGTTTATGTTTTGCCAAGTTTTACTCCTGTCAGTTATGGATTTGATTTACTAGATATAGATGAGACAAATAAAAACAAAAAAGAACATTTTATTATAGAAAATAAAGAATTAAAAAATTTTGAAGTTATTATTTACAATAATAAAGATAAAAAAGAGTATAATTTTGGAAAGTTAAGGGAGTTGATTGATTAGTTTTCTTTTTTAGGAGAGAGTCTTGGCATTGGAACATGTAGGGGAAGGCCCATTTCATCTTCTAGTTGAATGGCTTTTACATTGCATTTATTCATGATGAAATTAAAAAGAGGTACTCTGGCATCTTCTGGAATTTGTTTTTTCTTCCATGTGTCTAAAAACTTTTTTAGTTCCTCTTTGTTTGGGATTCCTATAACACTTCCCTCAAATTCTAGTTTAGCGAAATTCTCTGAATAATTAATTGAAAGATTAAAATTTATTTTCAGAGCATCCTGGTCAGAGATTGGTATTTTTTCTTTTATTATATTTTTGATATCTATGTTCTGGTTTACTTTTGGTTTTGTTCCAAAATGCTCTTTTCTCTCTACTAAAATTTTTGATAAATTAAAACCTACTATTCTCATGAGGAAATAATTGAACCTGAGTTTTTAAAGATTATTATAGATTACTATAAAT
>WJLK01000033.1 GCA_014728565.1 Candidatus Pacearchaeota archaeon | reverse complement strand
GTAAAGAGGCATGGAATCAAGACACATTGCAATTTCTGCATTAATATTGGATTGGATTTTCATGTTTTTTTCAGGAGTCATGAAAATCTTTTCTCCTGAAACAGGATTTTTAAAATAAACTCCTTTTTCATTTGATTTTAGATACAGGCTTGGAGAGTACATCTGAAAACCTCCTGAATCAGTTGCATTTACTCCAGAGAAGTTCATGAACTTGCCTATACCTCCTAGTTTTTTTATAATTTCAGAACCTGGATTAATTGACAGTATCAAGGCATTTGATATAATTGCCTGAGCAACTTCATTTAGTTGTTTTGAATTAATATACTTGGCAGTTGCTTTTGTGGCAACTGGCATAAAAAAGGGTGTTTTTATAGAATGTTTTTTGTTCTTTAAGATTCCTACACGAGCCTGTGTTTTTTTGTCTTTATGGGTTATTTTGAACATAATAATAAAAAGGAAAAATAGTTTTAAATGTTGTTGGTATTCATATAAATATTTAAAAATAAGAGTTTTGTTAGAGTAAAATGAGTCAGGCTCTAGATGAATCTTTTGCTGAGGTTCATAATGGTTTTGAAATAGCAGTACCTCTCCCTGATGAATCAGGGTTAAGAAGGTCAGTAGATGGTTTGAATTCTGAAATCTATTGTATAGAGGGTAATAATAGAGTTAAAGTAAGGCTTGAACACTGTGCAGGTCATGATGTAGTTGGAATATATCCCGTAGAGGGTGTATTAGGAAATATTAGATTTTATAGAGCATGTGGAGATCATCCTTTTATAGAATACCTTGGGTCAGGAGAGGGAGTGCAGGTTGCTTTACAGAATCTCTCTACCTGTTTTTATATTCATTTCAATCCTTTTTATGAGGAAGGAAGTTAACGCTTGTATTTAGTTAATATTTTAAATTAACTGTTTTTATTCTTTTTATTAAAACAAGCTTTTAAAAAAAGCCTTACTAAAAATATTTTAGAATGAAATTCAAATTTTATTTTTTAAAACTTTCAGTAGTTATGATTGTGATTTTTTTACTTCAGGTTTTTATCAGGGGCTTTACTGAGATGTTTGTTCTGAACAGGAAGGCTTATCAGGGAGAGGTCTGGAGATTTGTCACTTCTATATTCCTTCATGGAAGTCTGACTCATCTTTTGTTTAATCTTTTTGCACTTGTGTTTTTTGGTATAATTCTTGAGAAGACAATCGGAAGTGAAAGGTTTTTGATTGTGTTTTTTTTATCAGGAATATTTGCAAATTTAATTGCTGTTAATTTTTATCATTCAAGTCTAGGTGCAAGTGGAGCTATTTATGGTGTTCTTGGAGTGATAACTGTTTTAAATCCTTTTATAATGGTTTATGCTTTTGGTTTCATCATGCCAATGTTCATTGCTGCCATACTCTGGATTGCTGCTGATGTTCTCAGAGTTCTTGGTTTTAATCCCGGAAATGTTGGAGCAATTGCTCATCTTTCTGGAATATTTATTGGTTTTCTTGTTGGTATTTTATTGAAAAAAAGATTAAAAATAAGAAAAAACAAAAAACAAAAGGTTAATATATCTGATTCATATGTTGATAGCTGGGAGAAAAAATATTTGAGATGATTTTTATAATATATTCTATAAAAAGATTATTTTAACAGATAGATTTAAATAGTAGTTTTCATAAAATTAATTATAATAGTTTAAAGGCATGAATGCTCAGGAGGAAACCTGTATTATGAAAAAAAGAGGTCAGGTGACTGTTTTTGTTGTTGTTGGAATCGTAGTAGTTGCAGCAGTTGGATTAGGAATCTATCTTACAAGTGTTAGTCCTGGTGAAGAGGATAGAGCTTATTTTGAATCAGGAGAGGTAGCTTCTTTAATGAATAATGTTAAGAATTCAATTTTTAGTTGTATGGAGCAGAATGGAAGAAATGCTTTAATTGTAATAGGTGTTCAGGGAGGTTATTATAATCCTCCCCAGGATTATTTTGATTTAGGATGGGCAATCATACCTTATTATTATGATAAGGGAAGATTTTTAATGCCTTCTGATTCTGTTATAGAAAAAGAACTTGCAAGTTATGTTGATGATAATCTCGGTCTTTGTTTAGATAGACTTGATTTTGAGGGATTTGATTTAGATTATGAAAGTTCTAGAACAACAGCATCAATAGAACAGGGGCAGGTTACATATACTATTGATATGCCGATTACTGTTAAAAGAGAGAATAAGAGAATGGTGTTGCAGTTAGCTGAAAATCCTGTTTCAGTTACTTCCTCTTTATCTGAGATTCTAGAAGTTGCAGATTATATAACAGAATCTCATAAAGAAGATCCAGAAATGGTTTGTATTAGTTGTGTTGCAGATATGGCAGAGGAAAGAGATTTATATGTGGATATGCTTGATTTTGATGAAGAGTCAACAACTCTTGTTGTTATTTCTGAAAACAGGACTTCTGAAGAGCCTTATATTTTTGAGTTTTTAAACAGATATCCTGTGTAACAAGTCAGTTAATTTTAAATAGTAGTTTTTGTAATTATAATATATGAAAAAGAGTGTTTGTTTGTTACTGGCAGTTTTATTTTTAGCACTGGTTTTTGTTAGTGCAGAGGATCCTGACCAAAATTTTGATGCAAGTGATGTTTCTACCTGGTATTCCAGTCAGCAGAATATAAATTATGTTATTGAGAACTGGGATGCTCTTCAGAGTTTAAAGGATACATGGAATATCCCTGATAATTCTCAGCAGAGAACAGATTTTTATAATTCTCTTTCTGTAGACCAGAAAGGTGATTTCTGGCATAATAAATTAGATTCTCAGGGAAAATCTGTTTTTCTTTTTGATTTAAGTCCAGAGGGAAGATTGTCTTTCTGGAAAGCAACTAGTCCTGAAGATAAGGTTGATGTCTGGCAACATCTGGATTCTAGTGATAAAGAAAATAGAAACCAGTTATGGAGTGATTTGGATAAGGCTGAGAGAAATAAAATTTGGTATAGGGATGTTATGCCTGGAGAGGAGGAGGTTCTTCTTTTAGAGAATTCTGTTAGAAAAGAGTTATTTGAATCTCTTGAGACAGTAGAGGAAAAAGAGGAAATGTTGAGTCAGATTGCCAGTTCCTGGCATAGCAAGGATAAATTAGACAGACTAGAAGGGATTAATGTTGATGAAAATGAAAAAATCGATTTTGATTTATCAGGTGCTGATTTGTCAAAAATAACTTTTACAAGAGACAAAATATTCTATGGAGAGATAGGAGATAGTGCTTTTATGGATTCTGGTATTTATAATGAGAATCTTGATAAAATAAGTTTTATTCAGGAAGGGTTTATCGAACAGCATCATAAAAACGGAGTTATAGCAAGATACAATATGGGTAGTGTTGACAGAGAGGGAATTGTTCTTGCTAACAATGGGAGGCCTATCCATGTTAATGGAGATAACATTGATGTTAGCAAGGCAAAAATGGGAGAGATAGAGTTAGATGGTTATTTAAGTGAGGAAAATGGCAAGGAGTGCAGAAAGATAGTTATGAGAGAGGGAGCTAAAATAAAAATAGGGGATAATTGGTTTGAACAGTTTTTTCATAGAAATTCTAAATATGATTTATACAGACCCAAGGATAAGAATGGTAATGTGATAGATGAAGATGCGTTTGTTCATGTAAGACAGGCAGGAGATTCCCCCTCTAATTACAGGAGTGTTGTAGCTTTGACAAATGTGATAGCCAGTACCCCTTCTGGATATGTTTATACATCTAGAAGAGAGGAGATTAATTTTTTCTATAATCTGAAGGATAAACCTGATTACTGGATTCTTAATGAGCTGGATTTGTCAAAAGAGACACCCTATATTGAGATAGCTGATACTGGTGAGGATATTGATGTTGTTATGAGATCTCATAATTATATTGGATTTATTGCTAAAGAGGGTGCTGATGTTAATCTTCTTAAAATGGAGGGTTTAGGAGAATATGTAAGTGGTCCTACCAAAGGACTTGAAGAAGTTGGAAAGTATCTTCATTTTAGAAATGGAGATTTTGCTGTTTCTATTAAATCAGGAGAGACATGGATATCTGGTAATGCTCAGAAAGCAGCAGTTGCTGTTAACAACATACAGAATAGAAATGATGTTAAATATCCCATGACTGTAGAGAGAGATGAAAATGGTTATCTTCTTACTTATGATCCTGAAACAGGAAATTATCAGGAACCAGAACTTGCACATGAATTTAGTGTTGAGACATCAACAACAGGTTCAGAAGGGAGTTTTCAATTAACAGAAGAAAAAACAGGCAGGGTCAGTTATAAAAGCAAGATATGGGAGGGTGATACAGCTTCAGATGTTGTTTCAGAAGTTGTACCTGAGAGCTCTCAACAAATAGCGAGAGATGCTTATTCAAACAGAGGAACTAGAAGTTCCAGAAGAGGCTGGAGAAGTTTCTGGGGAAGATAATTTTTTAGTTAGATTTATATAATATATTTTGTAATTATTTCTATGAAAAAAGGTGGATATTTTGTTTTCATATTTGTAATTTTATTAATAGGGGTTGTTTTTATTAGTTCTCAGCAGTCTTCAACAAAAGATCCTGAAAAATATGGTGAGGATGTTGACTTGTTTCTTGATTTGCCACCTCTTGCTCAGGAAAATTTTCTTAAATCTTATATGGATGAGTTTATAAATGGATTGAAGGAATCGGAAAATCTGTATAAATTGATTGATGGAGTTTATGTTTCTCCTCCTGAAAAAAGCATGAGTGATGATTCAAAAACAAAACTTTTGAGAAAAGTAATCAGGGAATTTGAAGATGAAGATATTCCTCTGAAAATTCTTGAGGGTTACATGGAGAAGATAAAAGAGGAGAATCCTGAGCTTTATAATAGCTATTATTTGAGGAATTTTGATAGTCTTGAGTTTGAGATTAATCCTGAGACTGTTGATTTCCTTGAATGGGAGGATGGTATGCTTGTTAAGAAGAATGAACTAGGAGAGGTTGAGGCTTTTATTGATTTTAATGACATTCCAAGAGCTTTAAAGAGAATTGAGATTTTTAAAGAGGGTGGTGATGTTAAATTCATTGTAACTACTAAAGATGATGTTTCTTCTAAGGTTATTAAATTTGCCAGAGGAGGATTAGATAGGAATATGAATATAATGAGACCTGATGGCAATAGGTTTGGTTCTCTTACAAAAGGAATTAAGAGCATGAGATGGAATTATGATTCAAAAAAATTACATGTTACTTATTATGATCTTAATGGAGAAGAACAAGAAATAGAACTTGGAAAGGATATTTTTAATGGAGAGGAGGGTGAACAGATAATGGATATTCTTGAGAATGGGGATTATGATTTAGGAGAAAAAGTAGAAAAAGCTATTGGCTCAGTAAAGGAGCAAATGGTTAATGGTAAAATTGAGTCTTATGTTGAGGAATTTTTAAGAAACCTGGATGACATTAATATTGAGGCAACAATTACAGATCATGTTAATCTTGGTTACAGGAGAAAAGACAGAGATAGTAAGGGGATTAGAGAGGAAATGGAATTTATTTTTGATGAAAAAGGAGAACTGACAATAAAGGCTTCAAGAGATTCTACGATTGTTACAACTAATGGAAAGGGAGTTCCTCTCGCTGTTTTAGGAGGCAATCAAGATTATAGTAGTGATATGGAAGTTTTATTTAACAGGCATGGAGAACTTGTAGGAGCAAAATCAGCTGAGGGAGTTATATTTGATGCAACAAGCCATCAAGCTTTTGATTTTAAAGTAGATAGTGATAAAATGGTAGGAGTTAATATTGTCAGAAGTACAATTGCTGATGCAATTACAAGGGGAGACTGGCAGAATGTTGTTGATATAGTTGAAAAATACATAGGATTAAGAGATGTTACAAATAAGGAAGAATTAATGAAGATGATGAATAGATTAGGTCCAGAAATGAAAACTGAAGCTATTAAGGTTTTGAGAGCTTATTTGCAAGACCCTAATTTAAATACTGAGGTTAAAAACAGGATACAGGATGTAGTGGGAATTTTTGAGGATAGTTTTAGGGAGAGTGCATATGAAATAGCAGGTTCTATTTTAGGGGATAGAAAAACTGCTGAACAGATATTAGAGAATCCTGATGTCCAATCTTTATTAGGAAGAAATCAAGAGAATGTCAGAGAGGCTTTAAATGAACTTGTTCAGCCAGAAAATATAAATGTTTTGCTGGATTATTATAGGAATCCAAGTGATTCTAACAGGGATAGAATAACTGATTTGGTTAGAAATTCTTTAGAGGAAAATATAATCAGTTATGATGCCGTGGCCAGCAGTTCACTTGCTCATGATTTATCCAGGCAAGTGAGTCTGTTCAGTCCAGGAGAAGTAAGTCCTGATCCACAGGACTTGCAGGGAAAGTTAAATGAATTTTTTGAGAGTCCTGAATTCAGGGACATTGTTGAGCAGGGAGTTACTGATGAATCTTATGAAGCTGTTGTTAATAAATTTTCAAATGGTTTGTATGAACATATTGAAGGAATGTCTGCAGGTGATGTTATTTTAGGAGATGTTATTGAAGAGAATGATGTTAGAAGAACTATTGAAATAATTTATCCTCAGAATGAAGTTGCTAAACTGGATCAGGCTTTTAGGTCTTTTTATTCTGATGTTCAGTCTGCTGTGGATGTGGCAAGTCAGATAAAACCTTTTATAGAGAGAACAGAGGCTGGTTTGAGAACAATGAAACAGGGAAGGTTTGAAGACCAGTTAGTAATTGATATGCAGTTAGGAGATATAGAATACATAGGTGATCAGAGAGTTGAAGTAAATACTCTTGTTCCTCTTAATAGGGTTGATATCAATCATCAGGGAGGAACAGCAAGTGAGGATGTTTTTATATTGAGGAATAATGGAAATCTTGTTGTCTGGGTTGATGGGGCTGAAACTCATGGAAACAGATTGAATGGAAAAGCTAGTATGAATGATATTTATTCTATTGTTAATGAAGCACATCCAGAGCATCAGTTCAGGCTTGTTAGCAGAGGAGAGACTTATAATTTGTTTGATGCATCTGACCCTGGAAGAGTTGTTAAATCTTCAGATTATGGAAGAGCTACAGTTGTAGGAGCACCTTTAATTGGCAATATACCTATTCTTGCGTCAAGGCTTGATATAGAGAGGTCTGCTAATATTAAAGATATTGGTTCTGATCCTAATGCTAAAATAAGTATAACTAATATTGCTCAGGGGCAGGCAAGGGGTTTTATTGCATGGATAGCAGGAGTTAATCAGAAAGTTGCTAAGGAAGCTATGAAAAATCCTCAAAAACTTTCAGAATTTGTCCCAAAAATCCAGGCTCAGTTAACTCAGCAAGCTAGTGCAGTAAGAGCTGATTTTGCGAGTGCAGGCGGGGCACCGTTAGTAATACAGAATATTAATAATGCAAATGAATGGTTAAGTTTTGCTGATGAATATGGTTTGCAAATTTCCAACAGGCAGTTTCTTCAGGACCAGCTTGATCACGGATTATTAATAGCTCAGGATTCAACAAACCAGCGTTTTATAAGTCAGTTTCAGCCAGTTCTGAATTTTTTAAATTCCCAGACTCTTCCAAGAGGAAGCAGTCTTGTTTTTACTAATAATGGTATATCTGTTGGAGGTAATAGCATTACTGTTCAGGATGGTGTTGATTCTTCTGTATTTAGGCAGTTAATGAGGGGAATGGCTGAAAATCCTTCTTTGATGACTGCTCACAGAACAATACCTTACGGACAGACTTCAGGAGGTAGCAGTGCTGGTAATACCAGGTATTATAATTCAGAAGGTAATCCTTCTTCAGGATATCGCTGTGGGTCTTATGGATGCGGATATTATCAATATGGAGGATAGTAAAATGAAATTTGATAAACTAAAGCAAACTGGAATTTTTTTAATAGCCTTAACTATGCTTATTTTAAACTTCTCTTTGGTTTTATCACAATCCTCAACTTCTAATCAGGACACTCTTGAAGATTATCTCACTGATGAAGAGACATTTCAGGAGTTTGTTGAAGCAGAGGGTTCTGAAAAACAGGATGCCTGGGAAAAATCTGAAAACCCTTTTGTAAGAGAGGCAGCTGCCATAGAGACTGTTAATTATTTTATTGAAAAAAGAAAAGCAGGAAATCAAAAAATAAGAGGAGTTTTTGAGTTGATTGATGCAGGTGTTAAAGTTTCTCTGCCAAAACTAGAGGAAGCAGGACTGGAACAGTTTGGGATTTTTGATTTAACTGAACTTTATGATTACATAGAAAGTAATCCTGAACCAGGAAGTTTAAAAGGATTTTTAAAAGAAAAGTATGGGTTTGACATTGATTTATTAGAGAGTGAAATAGAGAAGATGAAAGGATTTTCCAATAGTGATTTAAAATGGTCTGAAGTAGAAGGAAAAAAGAATGTGATTGGTGATGGAAATGTCTGGATTGACTTAGAAAACCTTCCTATTGGAGTAAGTGAGATTGAGTATAATGGAGAGGAATTTATTTTAAGATTTAAAAAAGGAGGAGAACTTGTTCTTGGTCCAGATTCTACTAATGATGATGGAACAATAAAATTCCTGTCTAAGTATGCAGATGAAAATGGCATTGTCAAGATTAATGGAAAAAAAGTTCCTGTTGATTTAAGAAGTTTAAAACCAGTTAATAACAAAGGAAGAGTAACTCTTACTGAAAATGGATTTGAGATTGAGGGTGATGCTAAAATAAAATATGGAGAGTTTGTGTTTTCAGGAGAGCATGGTAAAACAGGTTATGTTGAGTTTGGTGTGGATAGATTTGTTATTAAAAATGCAGCTGTTAGAAGCAAGGATTTTTTCAGAGTAACTGCTGGAAATGAACAGTTGATTGTTAATTTTGGGGATTTGGATGAGTTGGTTAAGGAGGTTAGTTACATAGGAAAGGAATATAAAGAAACAGGAGATATGTTGGGAGGAACTATTGAAAGAGCTATGGCAAGTGAGTTTAAATTCAGATTTGATGAAAATGGGAAATTAAGTGAAATTAAAAGAAGAAATAAGTGGATGGATGTTGAAGAATTTTCTAAATCATCAGAACTTAAAAAATTAGATTCAACTACTCAAGAGATAATAGAAAAAGCTGTAACTGATGAGGGAATTGGTTTTGATAAAGTGAGAGAGAGGTTTTATTCTGACATTGAATTAACAAAAGGTGCTAAAGAAATTGCAATTAGATCTTATCATGATAATTTTGTTAATATAAATGGAGAGAATATTGCTGTTAGTGGAAATGGCAGATTAGATGTATTAAAAGATTTAAATAGTTTGGTTGGGATTAAGCAACCAAGTGGTGCAGAATTTGATGTTCATGTTGGAGATATTAAATTAAGGTTTGATGAAAAAGGATTAAATAAACCAAGAGCAGGCAATATTGAAGATACTTTTGATGTTGATTATATAGCTTTAAAAGATTCTGAAGGAGTTGTTGATGAAAATAACATTTATAAAATAACAAAAAATAATCCTAATGGTGAGATTTTTCAAAAGTCAGATAGGTTTGTGGCTGGAAGAGATGTTATAGTAGGTCCTGGAGGAAGTAATGCAGATATTTATCTTGAAATAGATAGTGATAGATTAAGTGAGCTTGGAGGGGGTTGGGATAAAAGAGAGAAGC